>CAZAJY010000017.1:0-13122 GCA_964485905.1 uncultured Candidatus Saccharibacteria bacterium
CGGATCAAGATATACTTTTATCAAATAAAAGAGAAGTTAAACCTACTTCTTTTGATGGATTAGGGTGTGAGGATGAGAGAACAGGTAAACCAGATAAAAATTGTGATTTTCTTCTTAGATTAGCTAAAAACAACGGTCAAACTGAACCTGTAGGTAAGGCAGATAGAGAAATACATAAAAAGAGAAAACAAAAAATTACTGACATTCTCCGTAAAATTTTTAAGAATGATACACACCCGTTTGAGCAAGAAGGTGGTGGTGTATATAAGGCAAAATTTGAAATAAATTATATAAATCCAGAAGAAGGTAAAAAGAAGGTAAAAAAAGAATATCTTGATTTAGGAGATGAATATTCTAGGATGACTGAACCCAACCAGTAAACTAGTTGTGAAATTTCACAATTTACATTAAGTCAAAAAACACATAAACCACAACACAAAAAAGTTGTGGTTTTTGTTTTGGTGAATTTTCGCACATTACCTATATAGGGCATTCAAATCTCTATTATTTATGAATCTATCAAATAAAGCTAAAAAAGAATTAAAGGATATCTTCTCGGAAGACTACGGGGTGACTTTGTCTGATGATGATTTAAGTAAGATCGGAGTGTCTTTATTAAGAATGACCAAGATTGGAAGTATTGCCCTTGCCCGAGTAGATGAGCACGGCTCGTCTACTGAGCCAAGAGAAATAAATTTTCTTGAGTCTGATGAAAGAAATTAAGTAGTTATTTTACAATCAAAGATTAACGGGGTCGTCAGCGAGTCCTCGGTCAAACAAAACCGGCTGAAACAAGGTGTTCTGCTACCGCTCGAGAATGTTCGAGTTAGCAGACGAAATACCGGGTTAAGTCCCGGGCGTGAGGGGAGCATCTTGTAACTTTTATATCTAGCAGGCATGTTAGCTCCAAGAGGACTGTCTCTCCAGCCACACACCACCCTATCTTGGAAAATGGAAGTAGATCCAACCACCATGAGTCCTGTTCTAGATATATTATCTTTGTACATAAGAATACAGAATGCAGATAACCAAGAGAATATCATGCTTATGGGGGTGGTATGGAGCAAAATATAAGACTAGTAAAGCAGGTCGATTGAGCTAGACTTATAATTTGTTAGGGGTATTGTGTCGTTGTAAGAGATTATTAATTAAATAAAAATAAAATTATGAAAAAGGAAGAACCAATATTAAATTATGATGCATATTATCGAAAATCTAGTGAGGCCGAAGACAAACAAGTTCAATCAATAGATGATCAAAGGAAAGAAATAAATGAATATGCCACTAAAAGTAACCTTAAAATAATTGGAGAGTTTGAAGAATCACAAAGTGCACACCAATTAGGGCGACCTGTGTTTAATAATATAATTAAGCGAATTGAGAAAGGAGTGACAAATGCATTACTTGTCTGGCACCCAAATAGAATATCGAGAAATCCGCTTGATGGCGCAGTAATAATCAATCTTCTTGATGAAGGTAAATTACTGCAAGTAAAGACCCCTACGTATACTTATACCAATACTTCTATGAACAAAATGATGTTAGCTTTTGAATTTATGATCTCAAAAAAAGATTCCGATGATAAAAGTGAGTCTGTAAAAAGAGGTATACGTGGAAAAAACAGGAAAGGAGTACCTAATGGGGTCGCCTCAATTGGATATCTTAATGATACTAGTGGTAAAAAAGGCGATCGCAAGTGGAAAATCGATAAGGACCGATTTCAAATAGTTAAACAGATTCTTGAAAAGCACCTTACTGGTAAGTATTCAATAAGACAAATAACTAGAATGGCTAATGAGGAAATGGGGCTGAGAACACCACTTCGTGAAAAACAGGGGGGTAAAAAATTAACTGTTTCTTATATGGGTGATACACTTCTTAGAAATCCTATATATGCCGGGTTCTTCTTTGATACAGATGAAGAAAGACACGAAGCACACGAAGGTATTACTAGAATGATCACGGAGGCAGAATATTGGCGAATACAGGAAATATTGGGTAATAGAGGAAGAGCAAGGTCTTCTGTAAATGCTGGATCATATGCTTATGATGAGAGTGTTAGGTGTGGAAATTGTGATGGACCAACAACAGCTGAGCATAAATATCAACTTATCTGCTCAAAATGTAAATATAAGTTTGCGTATAGAAATAAAAAAATCTGTCCCAAGTGTGGCATTTTAATTGATGATATGGATGGACCAAAATACTTACATTATATTTACTATCATTGCTGTAATAAGCATAATAAAAAAATAAGTTGTAGAAAAAACGTAACAGAAGTTTGTATTGATAATTATTTAGCTTCATACTTTAAAGAGAACCTAAAAATATCTAAATCTCTAAAAGAGTGGTGCGTAGAACATATTGGTGATCTGGAAGAAAACGATAAACAAAATGAGTACGAAAGAAAGGCTTCTCTGGAAAGAATTCTAGCTAAGAAAGAAAGCGAACTGAAGGAACTGACAATGATGAAAGTTAGGGGTCTTATTGAGGATGATAAGGAATATCTAAACATAAAAGATACGCTTAAAGCAGAAATTGAAGCCGTAAGGCAAGAAGCAAAAGGATATAGCCATTTGGACCCAGAAAGGCTTCAGGAGGCTTATAAGGCCTTTGATCACGCCACAGGACTTGAGGAAATATTCAAAAATGGGACTCCAGACGAGAAAAAGACGATACTTCTGGAGATTGGTTCGAACCTAAGAATAAAAGACAAAACAGTAAGCATTATCAACAATAAATTGTATTCAACCCTAGTAAATGGCTTACTTACAGCTAAAACAAAAAACACTCAGTTCGAACCTGAAAATGTTGTTGACACATCAAGTCGAAATGAGGTTTTTGAGGACGTGCGTCCTACTCTGCTCCGTGGGTAGGGATCGAACCTACGACCAATCGCTTACATTTTGTCCAAAATTTCTTTTGGTATGGGCTATATCATCATCCTTCATAAAAAATTATGAGTGGGATGTAAGGCGTTTCCTGTCCGAACAAGTCGGAGAGTACTCCCGCAAGGGGATAGTCTCTGAACCTTCAAGCTAATTTACATTAGCAAGCTTGGCTGCTGATTACCCGTTCACTAGATATGAACTGAGGGCTTCCAGCAATTAACCTTATTTATCATTCCTAAATTACTTTAGGAAGCTGCGTGATACCGTCATGTATTTCCATGTGGCAATTTGCACAAATGAGAACGCACGTTTTAATTTCCTTTTCTATCCTTTCCCAAGAGCGAGTTAGACCTCTAGACGAGAGATCAAAATTTTTCTTGCTGGGATTGATATGATGGAAACTAAGTGCTCTCTGGCACTTGTCGTAGCCACATAACATACACTTATTGCCTTTAGATGCTCTAGCCATCTCACGAAGTTTTCTTCTTCTTCGTTTAACAGCTTCTCGCATATAAACAGCACGGTCGGCATAAGTTCTCTTTTCTATCTTGGTATACATACAAGAAGTATACCATGAAAGCTAAATAAGAACTATTTAACACAGGCGATCGCTCTACCGCTGAGCTACCACGGAATGTTTTACTCCATAGCTAATTAGCCACGGAATATTATTCTTTTTAAAAAGAACTCTTGGTATAGTAGCAGAAAACTTCTAAAAAATAAAGCATTTTTATGGCACTCCAAATTAAAGTAGTAGGAATTTATAAATATGTTATAATATTTATATGCGTGAATTAATTACTCAAATTCTTGGTATGGTTATAGGATCATCCATCCTATCTATTTTTGGTTTTAGAGGAATGCAGCCAGCAACGCCAATTAAAATCTCTAAATCCAAAATAGGGAAGGTGAGAATGATAATAGTAGCCGTCGTCTTTTTAATAATTATTGGATTAGCTCTATTTCAAATATCAGTTGTTAAGGGGAGCTGATTTATTTATAATACAATTTAATTATGGTCATCGATATAGAATTAACGTTAAATAGATGGGGTTTAGGAAAAATTGCTGAAAATAAATTTCAGTTTTTGTGTTTTAGATTCTCTAAGTGGAAAATTCCTAATAAATATTCTATTTCCTTTGAAATAAATTGGCGGGTAAAAGGGGAAGAATCTATTTGACAAGAAATAGTTATGGGTATATACTCAAAATAGGTAGAAATAAAGGTCGAGCTGTCTATTTATAAACTTCATTAATTAAATAATATTATGCCTAAATTAGATGGAACTGGCCCACGAGGTCAAGGCTCAAGAACCGGTCGGGGATTGGGTAATTGCTCGGTTCAGATTGATCAAAATACCGATAAAGAAGAGCGCAAGCGAATCTTGGAAGAAGAAAAAAAGAGAATTGAAGAAGAATTAAAAAAACTGTAAAATATATTCTATGCCAAGACCAAGTTTGTGTTTTTGTCGGAGAATAAAATTTGAACCGAATGTGGTTTACTTCAAGCCGCAGGGAATACCCTTGCGGGATTTGGATGTGGTGGAAATTTCTTTGGAGGAGATAGAGGCCTATCGTTTACGCCACATTAATGATCTGGAACAGATTGAAGCGGCGAAAAAAATGAAAGCGACGCCCAGTACCTATCAAAGAATACTTTATTCGGCTTATAAAAAGATTGCTGATGCTTTGATCAATGGCAAAGCAATCAAAATAATTAGGCATTCATAAGAAAAAAAGAGACATCGAGCAGATCTTTTTTTTCTTGCTTTTTTTGTAAAAAGGGGTAACATAAAGTATGGATTCGTGGTTCTCTTAAAAGCCTTATTAGGCTTAGAAAGGAAGACGGTGTCTCATGAAAAAGTTGGGTGTTTTAGTGGCTGTTTGTGTGGTGGTCGTTGGTCTTTTGGCGGGTTGCGAAGACCAAACGGAAGATAATTACGGGTGTCAGATTCTCTCGTTCAGGCTCGCGGGCTTGGGTGTAGACGGCGCCATTGATCAGAAGCACGAAACCATCACATTAACGGTGCCGGCGGGGACGGATTTGAGTCAGCTGACTCCGATCATTGTTGTCTCTGATGGAGCAACGGTTACGCCACGATCGGGTGTGACTCAGGACTTCACCAGTCCGATCCACTACAAAGTGGTATCGGAGAATGGGCTGAACACTGCTGATTACTTGGTAGTGGCCGCGGTTGGTGACAAACCGATCAAGATTTTGGGGGTGCCACCCAAAGGTCAGAATGGTTCGGCCGTGGGGATGGTCTTCGGCGTTTCGCGGGATGATTATAGTGTAGCCACACTCATCAGAGTTTATGGCAATTGGTGGACTAAACCGACGTTTGGTTCACCTCTGACTCCCATTTGGGTGAACGATCTATGGGAGGCTAACATCACAACTGGAGGAGTAGATAGTCAGGCGGATGAGATCAGGGCTTATCTGATCCCCAAAACGGCATCTGTGCCACTGGTTGGTGGGGATTGGAATATTCCCAAGGAATACAACGCATTCGTCTACGATTCAGTCAAACGCTAATACTAACCGTCGTTTTGTTTGTCGCCCCGGGGTGGTTGCCACCCCGGGGCATTATGTTTTTTATATTTGCTTGTTTCTTTACTTTTCTAAAAGGTGTATAATATAAAAGTATTGAGGTTGGGATGTTTATTAGTTTAATTTTATAAATAAATGAAAAAAATTATTATTGCCATTGTTATTATTATATTAGTTGTTGTTGGTGTTTATTATTTTATAAAATCATCCAACAGTGTGGTGGTGATTGATAATACACCAGTTGCTTCTAGTGCGGATACTGTTATTGTTGATAAAACAAAAACCGTTATCGGTAAATCAGTAGAGGGAAGAGATATCACGGCTTATCATTACGGAAATGGAACCACGACTGAACTTTTATTAGTAGGAGGTATTCATGGTGGTTATGAATGGAATACTGTTTTAGTTGCTTACAAGGCGATGGATTATTTACAAGCTAATCCAAATATTATTCCTACAAATGTTAAAGTGACTATTATTCCTGTCTTAAATCCTGATGGTTTGAATAAAGTTGTTGGAACTTCTTCTCGTTTTATTGCTGCAGATGTGCCAGCAGAAAGTCAAACTATTGTCGGACGTTTTAATGGTAATACCGTTGATTTGAATCGTAACTTTGATTGTGATTGGCAAGCTGAAGGTAAGTGGCAGACAAAGACGGTAAGTGGTGGCGAGCAGGCTTTTTCCGAGCCAGAAAGTCAAGCAATTAAAAGTTATATTGACAGTCAAAATCCAACTGCCGTTTTGGTTTGGTATAGTGCTGCTGGTGGGGTTTTCTCTTCCAGTTGTCATAATGGTGTCTTAACTGAAACAAAAAATTTGACCAATACTTATGCTAAAGCTTCCGGTTATCCAGCTTATGAAGAATTTAACTTTTATGAAATTACTGGTGATATGGTGAATTGGTTAGCAAAAGAAAAGATTCCAGCCATTAGCGTTCTTTTGACCAATCATAATGATGTAGAATGGAGTAAAAATCAGGCTGGTATTGATGCTCTTCTTAAATATTACGCTGACTAATGAAATCTCTCTCTCTTCGCTGGCTGATTATTTCGGTCCTTATTTTGGTGGTGATCATTTTTGGTTTGTGGTTTTTTCTTAAAAAACCCGTATCAATAGAGACCGTTATTCCTCAGAATTCTTTTGTCCAGCAAATTGGGTCGTCAGTTCAGAGCCGAAAAATTGAGGCCTATAGTTTTGGGCAAGGTAATATTCATTTAGCTTTTGTTGGTGGTATTCATGGTGGTTATGAATGGAACAGTGTGTTATTAGCTTATCAAGCAATTGATTATTTAACAGCCAATCCAGAAATAGTTCCCGCTAATTTAACGGTGACTATAATTCCTAATGCCAACCCTGACGGTGTTTTTGCGGTGACTAATAAAGAGGGGAGATTTACTGTGGCAGATGTAAAAACAAATTTATTAAACGGCACTGGCCGTTTTAATGCCAATCAAGTTGATCTTAATCGAAATTTTGCTTGTAATTGGCAAGCAACTAGTACCTGGAAAAATAATATTGTTAGTGCTGGCACGACATCTTTTTCTGAACCCGAGGCTAAGGCGATCCGAGATTTTGTTTTGGCTAATAAACCGAAGGCCGTAGTTTTTTGGCATAGTCAATCCAATGCGGTTTATGCGTCAGAATGTAATGATGGAATTTTACCAGAGACACTTAATATAATGACTACCTATGCTCAAGGTGCTAAATATCCGGCGGTTAAATCTTTTGACAGTTATAAAGTGACTGGCGATGCCGAGGGTTGGTTAGCTTCTATTAATATTCCAGCTATTACAGTGGAACTGCAGACTCACGAAACTATTGAATGGGAACGAAATTTAGCTGGAATTAAAGCACTTTTTGATTATTACAAGGTAAAATGATAGACTTATAATATGAAAGAATTTGTTGATAAAGCAGTAAAAATATCTAAAGGTTCTAAATGGCTGGTAATTTCTGATGGAGTTATTTTGCTTATTGTTTTGGTAATAATTGGTGCTTTTTATTTTGAATTTAATAGTATTAGAGTATTAAAAAGTGATTTTGCTTCTTCTACAGAGATTTTAAATCAGAGAGTGACAAATTTGGAAAATGGTTTGGCTGCAGCTAGTAGCGAATTTTCTCAGAAATTACAGGAGCAACAGCAAGCTAATAATGATCTCCAGGATACTATTAGTGATGTCACAG
Source organism: uncultured Candidatus Saccharibacteria bacterium (assembly GCA_964485905.1). Taxonomy (GTDB): domain Bacteria; phylum Patescibacteriota; class Minisyncoccia; order Phycocordibacterales; family GWA1-40-21; genus CAIJXO01. The sequence continues at coordinate 7,626 of CAZAJY010000017.1, forward strand.
ATACCGTCGGAACTTTAGAAAAATTATCTAAGACTGATAAGGAATTATTACAGAAATATTCTAAAGTATATTTCTTGAGTGATAATTATGTACCGATGAGCTTGGACAATATTGACTCACAATATATATTTGATCCGACTAAAAATTTACAATTCCATGCTTCAGCCCTAACCTTTTTGGAGCGAATGATGAGCCGAGCCGAGCGTGCCGGTGTTTCTATTAAGATTGTTTCGGCCTATCGATCTTTCGGTACACAATCAAGTTTAAAAAGTACTTATTTGATCACCTATGGTAGTGGTGCCAATCAATTTTCGGCTGATCAAGGTTATTCTGAACATCAATTGGGAACGGCCGTTGATATTACAACCGAAGGCACGGTGGCAATGCTAACTACGGCCTTTGATCGAACACCAACTTATACTTGGTTGGCTAATAATGCTTATAAGTATGGTTTTGTTTTATCTTATTCTAAAAATAATATTTATTATCAGTATGAACCGTGGCATTGGCGATTTGTGGGGGTTGAACTAGCCACTTATTTACATAATAAGGATTTGAATTTTTCTGATTTGGATCAGCGTGAGATTGATACTTACTTAGTAAATATATTTGACTAAAAACCATTGTTTCCCACCTTTAAATCAGGTATAATTTACTTATATTATGAGTCAATTATCATTTAAAAATTGGTATTCATTATCAACCAAAGAAGTTTTTTCTAAACTGGAAACTAAGCCGGGAGGTTTGAGCGTTTCCGAGGCAAAATTACGGTTGGAAAAAGATGGAAGAAATGTTTTGCCGACGGAAAAAGCTTATTCTAAATTAAAACTTTTCCTTAATCAATTTAATAGTCCTTTGGTGATTATTTTCCTGATTGCTGGCGGAGTTTCTCTTTATCTAGGACATTATTCTGATGCGATTTTTATTATTATTGTTTTACTAATCAATACCACCGTTGGTTTTTATCAGGAGGATAAGGCCAATTCTTCTTTGGCAGCCTTGCGACAATTAGTGACGATTTCAGCTCGAGTTTTTCGTGATACAAATTTAAAAGAAGTTAATAGTGAAGAGCTGGTACCCGGGGATATTATTAGGTTGAAGGCGGGAGATAAAGTACCGGCCGATGTTCGTTTGGCGGAGACTAAAAATTTTAAAGTTAATGAGGCCAGCCTGACCGGTGAATGGATTGGGGTTAGTAAAATAACAGAAGAGATTTCGGGTGAACCACCACTGGCCGATCAAATTAATATGGCTTTTATGGGTACTATTGTTGAAGCGGGGACGGCCACCGCCGTGGTGGTGACAACCGGTTTACAAACCGCCATTGGTAATATCGTTTCTCTTTTACGAGAAACTAAAGAGCGAAAAACTCCATTGCAACAAAAAATAACCACCCTATCGCGCTGGGTCGGAACTTTTGTCTTGGCTATTATTGGTCTGGTCATTCTTCTCGGATATTTAAAAGGTCAATCATTTAAAGATATTTTTGTGGCTTCTCTCGCTTTGGCCGTGTCCGCTGTTCCCGCTGGTCTATTGCCTGCTATCACCGTCATTTTGGCTTTGGGTATGCGGCGAATTTTAAAGCATAATGGTTTAGTGCGAAAATTAATTGCTAATGAAACCTTGGGTAGCGTGACGGTCATCTGTACCGATAAGACGGGGACACTGACAGAGGGTAAAATGCAGGTCAGTCATATTTTGACTGGTTCACGAGAGTTGCTAAGTAATAATCGTGATCCGATTGTGAATATTGATGATACTAATAGTTTAGAATCTCATATTTTAGCTTTAAAAGCCGCTGTTTTATCCAACGAAGCTTTTATTGAGAATCCCGATGATGAATTTCATAATTGGATTGTTCGTGGTGATCCGACTTCGCGGGCCTTATTAATCGCTGGAACTCAGGCTGGTTTATCGAAGAAAAAATTGGAAAAAGAATATCCACGCCTTGAGAGTCTGGCTTTTAGTTCTGAGGCAAAATATTCTGCTTCACTTCACAAAAAATCCGAAGGCGGAAAAATTTTATATGTGATTGGCGCGCCGGAAATTATTGCTTCACGAGCCATTAATTTTCAAGTGGATGATCATAAAAATAGATTGGATTCAGCGGAACATCAAAAACTTTTACAGAAGATTGATGATCTGACGGTCAAAGGATTGAGAGTTATTGCCTGTGCCTATCGAGAATTTCCGAAACAGAAGCGGGTGGGGTCGATTGATGATTTGGTCCAAGGTTTAACCTTGGTTGGTTATATTGCTCTGAAAGATCCTTTACGCATTGATGCCAAAGATTCTATTTTACTAACGAAAAGGGCGGGTATTCGGACTATTTTGATTACTGGCGATCATCATTTGACGGCCCAAGCTATTGCGACGGAGGTTGGAATTGATAGTCATTCTAATCAAATTTTAGAAGGTCCGGATTTAGATAATCTTTCGGCCGAAGAATTAAGAAAGAAGGTCAAGCAAATTAATATTTATGCGCGTGTTTCTCCGAGTCATAAATTACGAATTGTGGATGCTTTGCAGGCTGAAGGGGAGGTGGTGGCCATGTTAGGCGACGGGGTCAATGACGCGCCAGCTTTAAAGATGGCTGATGTGGGGGTAGTGGTGGGCTCGGGGACTGATGTGGCCAAAGAAGTGGCTGATGTGGTTTTGCTAGATGATAACTTTAAGACTATTGTTAAGGCAATTGAGCAAGGCCGGATTATCTTTCAAAATATTCGAAAAGTTTTTGTTTATTTAGTGGCTGATGATTTTTCGGAGTTATTTTTGTTTTTAGCGGCGATGCTTTTGGGTTTACCGTTGCCTTTATTGGCTGCTCAAATTTTGTGGATTAATTTGGTGGAAGATGGTTTACCGGATATTGCTTTGACGACGGAGCAGGAGACTATTGGGGTGATGGATGAAAAACCACGTGATCCTAAAGAACCAATTTTAAATAAACAAATCAAGAAGTGGTTATTACCGATTTTCTTTATTAGTAGTCTAGCCGCTTTTCTGACATTTTTTGGTCTATGGAAGATTACCGGTGATTTGGATAAGGCGCGAACCATTACTTTTGCTCTGATGTGTTTTGATTCATTAGTCTTTTCTTTCAGTGTTTGTTCTTTTAAACGGCCAATGTTCAGGCGAGACATTTTTTCCAATAGATTATTGGTGGGGGCGGCTCTGATTGGCCTGTTACTCCTCTTTTCTGGTATTTACTTTTTACCTTTTCAAAAATTATTAGCCACTCAGCCATTAATACTTACCGATTGGTTAATTATTTTGTTGGTTAGTATCGTGGAAATCATTTTAATTGAGTGGTTTAAGAAAAAATCTTTTAAATTTTAAATAAAATACTTACTTTTTTCGTTTGATTATTTTTTTACTTTTTGATATTATTTTAAAAGACAACAAAAGGAAGGAGCCTTTTATGAATAAGGACGAAGTTCGTCGTATGATTTTGGTCAGAGACGGAAAGGGTAAGAAGGTTCTCAAATCGAAGTCCTACGTTTCAACGAAGGTCACGACTTCTAAGAAATGATCTCTCCCCACGAAAGCGACCGCTTAGACTCGTATACGTACGTACAACACCTCACTACAACCTACCAGTTTCTTCAACCTTCAGTTGGAGAAAACAAGTCTAAGTAAGTCCGCCCTGCATCTTCATTGGAAGATGCGGGGTTCTTTCTTTACTTTTTAATAAAAAAGTGATTAACGAGACGAAGGCTCATTTTTATACTAGCCGATATCGTGACCTGCTACTATTGGTGACCTTTGTTTCGTGTCCGTTGGAGAAGCTTCCTTTTTCCAGCGGAAGAATGGACAACGCTTTCGCCATGATTCTACACGACCCAGCTAGCCCCAGGCAGGAAATCAGCTTCTTGATCAAAACCGAAGATTTCCTGAAGAGACGTTTCGATCTGAAAGTGGAAAGATTCGTAAGGATTTCCTGAGGAAGAAATCCTGGCACTTGGCAAGAGTAAAAAAAGGGGGGCGTATACCGTGCGTACCCCCCCTATTTCTATAGGTGGATAATTCATTTGACAAATTTGTTTTGGAGTCCTATTATTAAGATAGTTAAAAGTGTCCTTTCAAAGGTCCAATTTATTGGCGTAAAGGTCCATTATTTTACTAGTCTTAAATTTTATTATTAGTTTTATTAATTTTATAAACATATGAAAAAATATTTATCAATTTTTCTTGTAGGTTTTCTTGTCTTGATAGTAGGACTGACAGTGGCGAATAATATAATAGCTGGGGTTTCTTCCTCTATTAATATAAATTCCGTCTCAACAACCACCGCTGGTGTAGCAACTCTTTATGGAACATTAGTCAGTAAAGACGCATCTTGTAAGGTACCCCTTTTTTAAGACAAACATTACACCAATTACTCTCATTGTATCCTAGGGCGATTTTTTTCGCAAATTTTTGTAAATTCCCTTGGCGACATTTTCAAGGAAGTATGAATCCTTTTGGTATTGTAGATATAGATCGTGTGGTAAATTTCATACACCAATTCCCCTAAATCATCAAACCGATTTGGATCACCCAAGTCCACCTTGAATTTGTCGTAGAACGATTCTTGATAGCCATTCTCCCACGGTGAGCCTTTTCGCGACATGGATATTTGCATTCCCACGGAAGCACAAAAATCTTGGTAAACTTTAGCGGTATATTCCGAACCTTGATCGGAGTGAGTAATATCTGGTTTGGGATGATCCATGAGAGCGGAAATCATTGCTTGGACTACTAGGGCGTTGGAGTGATTAGCCAGGACGCAAGCACCGACAATTTCTCGGTTCCAAATATCCATTACTGTCGCTAGGTAGATGAACTGATTCCGCCAAAAAATGTAGGTGAAGTCCGCCACCCAGATCTGACCTAGACGGACCAGTGGAGTAGTGAGTAACAGATTGGGAAATATCTCATTTGGCTTTGGTTTTGACCATTTGCCAGGCTTTCGGTGTCGTCGGTAGGATTTGATACCGAAGATTTTCATCACCCGTCGAATCCGTTTGTGGTTGAGTTTCAAAGCCATGGCAATTCGTTTATGGCCATAGCTCGGAAAATCATGGAGGACAGATTCAATTTTCTGTTTGATCAGCCAGTCTTCCGCTGGTTTTTTTCTTTTGTAGTAGAGTGAACTGCGAGAAACACCTAAAGTATCGTGAAGTTTAGGATGATTCATCGCGACCTCCTTTTTTGCCCAACACCGAGTTGGACTGTGAGTTCGCCAATGATTTGCTTCAACTCGCGGTTTTCTTTTTCCAGCCTAATCAGATCTTTCGGACGGACACCAGTGACTCCCGTCCGTAACCAAGCGTAAATACAGGTGGTGGAAAGTCCATGCTCTTCAGCAATTTCTTTGACCGTCTTACCTGAAGTTTTAACTCTTTCTAGAATCTGATTCTTCAAATCCAAAGACACCTTGTATTGTTTTTTGTCAGACATATGTTTTTACTAAGATTAACTAATACTCGACCAGTATTATACTACTAATCTTGGTGTA
>CAZAJY010000018.1:0-12571 GCA_964485905.1 uncultured Candidatus Saccharibacteria bacterium
ATAAGGCAAAAAGATTAAGTTTATCCCACTCTAAAAATGACTTGAGTTTGGTACTGGAGCGCCTATTGAACGAAGCTCGAACTTATTGTAGCAGAAATAGAGGCGCTTTACCTAGTCATACAGGTAGTCATTCGTCCTTCCTCCGAATGACTAGGCAGGAAAGCAGAAAGCCCTATTAAACACTCACACTTTTGTTCCACCTTCTCGCAAAAGCCAAGCCCGACTTCACTCCGCTCCGTCCTGCTGGCCGTCGCTCCGTGAATGTCGCGGGGTTGATGTCTGGTGGCTCGGGGCCTTCTCTCCTGTCCTGCTGTTTCTTTTTGCTCGTCGGTGGGGGGGGTGAACTGATGGAAAAAAGGAAGGACAGGAGAGAAGGCCTCGATTGCGGGGGTCGGCAAGCGTATAATGAGGTATATTCACCATCTATGTTTAAACCGCGTCTTAAGAAATTTGTTCGCGCGGAGGTTGCCGACCCCCTCAAATTACAGCCCCGCGACATCGCGCTCCTCCGCAATGCGGTAGAGTTTCGATTCCTCAACACCCCGCAGATTTTTGCCTTGCACCCCGGCGGAAAGAGGAATCTTTCGCGACGGCTGACTGCTCTCTATCAGCATGACTATCTTGACCGGCTACAAAGCCAAACTTCAGCTCGTCTGCTATCGTCGCATATTGTTTACGCCCTTGGCCGCAGGGGCACGGAACTGCTGTCAAAAGACGCGGAAGGAGCGCGAAGGGATTTATCGCCGAGTGCGGGGTAGGCAGAAACTATCTGCGGGAACGCAAAAAAATTGAGGGCGAGTATAAAAAACGGCGAGAGAAGTTAATGAGAACTGACGAATCGGAGAGTTTCAGAGAACGGAAGCGATAACCTCCCGCCCGCCGAAAACCGCTTAACGAAATTATCAATAATTACTGGCTATTGATGAGTTATGCACAGTTAAGTATTTTCTAATCAAGAAAGGACCCTGAAATTTCAGCCATTGTTTTGCTGGAAAAAATGGTCGGGAATTGAAGCTTTTTGTTTTTAAAACTATTGAACAACTCTTCTTTTTCTTTCTGCATAAATTCTGCAAACTCATTGTCTGATTTTGCCAAAGCGATCTCGTCTAGCATCTCAAATGATACGCCTGGTTTCAGATATTTTTCTGCGTTTTCTAATGATTTTAATTTTTCATAAGGTGTCATGTAAACATTGTAAATCTTTTTCTCTTTCCCTTTTTTATCAATAACTGTTGTGGCAAATCCACAGGGCCTGTGAAAATTCAGATAGGGATTAAAACAGTTTTTGTAAAATTCATTAAAACTTTTGGCATATCCTTTGTCAATAAATCGGTAGCCAATATTTTTTCTAATCACAAAGTTGTTTTTCCCCTCAACCAATCCATTATCATTACAGTGTCTGGCTCTTGATTTTGTTTGCTTAATTATCAGCTTGTTTAACAATTGAGAAACCACTTTATTGATATATTCTGAGCCATTATCTGAATGAAAATTCAAAATTACATAAGGAAATTGATTCAATAAATCTTCAAGTAAGGGTTTTAGGTATTGCTCTGAAATTCTTTCCACGCACCCGATAATTTCCCACTGCAGAACTTCATCAACAATGTTAATGTGATATACTCCTTTTTCCTTCTCCATGTCCCCCTGATGAACAGTGTCCACCCTTAAATATCCAGGCACTCCGCTGTTCTCAGGCTTTATTCTCTGGCCGATTAAAACCTTGGTGGCATTGGTTTTTTTAACGTTCAAACTATGGGAAGTATATTGCCTTGTTTTTCTTAAATTGTAAATGTGGGATACGGAAATTTGACTAACATTTTTGTATTCTTGCTTGTGGAAAATTCCAAATTCTCTTTTTAAAACTCCCTTGATAGCTGGACCCGAAAGTCGATTGTGAATATTGTCTGTTTTAATGAGCAAGGCAATATCTACTGGACTGTATTTCCTTTTGAAACAATGGCAGTTATCTCTAGTGGAAATTATCTTGCCGAACTTTCTTTTTTTAGCAATCAACTTTTTAACTTGAGTTTTAGACAAGCCCGTCATTCTGGCAATGTAATTTTTTACAATTGTTTTATCTTTTTTCTGGCCAGAAAAATAGCTGAACTTGTTTAAAACATTTTCCATCCATAGATTGCGTTCTTTTTTGTCTTTGGCTGTGAACTTCACGCCTTCATTATTTAATTTTGAAAATTCTTTTAATTGGCTCAAAGAAACAATTTGGTCGTCTTGCATATTGATTATCATGCTCCAATTCTGCCATGTTTTTGCAGATTTTCAACGGTTTTTTCAGGGTCCTTTTGCGTTGGAAACAGGATGTCATTTCAGGGTCCTTTTGTATTGTACAATACTAGTTATTGACGGATTAGGGGTATTTGCTATAATAAAGATGTAAAAAAATTAGAAATATGAAGATTTTATTTGACGAAATTCCACTATAGGAAATAACCGCGTTTGTAACGCACTTATAGTAATTATCTATAATCTTGCAGAAAGGGTTGATTTTGTAGAAAATACCCTTTCAACCCACAAAGCAGTATCCTCGGTATTTCCAATTATATCGGGGAATTTTTCTAAATCTTTTGTATTCTTAATATCTGTTATACAAATCTCGGCCATTCTTTTATCTGCGGTATATTCTTTAGCTCTCTTAATATCTGTTTCCAGATACTTCTGAAAATCCTCATCACTTTGTTTTTCCCTGTAATAGTTCCATTTTCTTGCGAGATAATAAGCGAGGTTATTTTTATTTATTAACCGTTCGCGAGGATACCTTCCTTCCCCTACTTCATTAAAGCATTCAATAGCTTTTCTGATCATATTTAAAGCATGCTCTATTTGTTTTTTAGCCTCGCCGTCTATGTCTTCTGATTTAGTTTTTTCTATGTAAAATGTTTTGTAAATTAGCATATTGACAGAACTAAAGAGAACGGCCATTTCGGCTTTAGATAAAGCTCGCTCTTCTTTCCTGTCGTTCTCTATGTCTTCTTTAACCATCTTTGAAATCCATAAATATATTCCACCTCCCACCAATCCCAAAAATGCCAGTAGGACTCCCAAGAGATTTGTAAAATCCGTGTCTGGGTAATAGCCACCTATTTTTAGATGAAAAAGTACGGCTATGTATCCCACCATGGAAGTCAACAGAAATACCACAGTTCCGATTGAAATAATTATTTTGAGAAAATTACGAAACATATAAGTTGGACCAAAAATGCTAACTGTGCATTTTTGGAGTCAATAATTAATTATTTAAAAAACCTTTTAACTGAGTTTTTAACAAGCTATCTTTAACTGAATTTGTTTGTATCTCCATTGTATCAATTGAGAAAAATTTGACAATACCTTTCTTCGCGATATTGTTGAAGAAAAATTAAAAAATTGGTTTGAAAAATAAAAACGCTTTTGGCCACGCGGCCTTGAGCTATTTTTATTTTATTTTCAATCTTAATTTATCACCCCCCCCACCGACGAGCAAAAAGAAACAGCAGGACAGGAGAGAAGGCCGAGCCACCAGACGCCAACCCCGCGACATTCACGGAGCGACGACCAGCAGGACGGAGCGGAGTGAAGTCGGGCTTGGCTTTTGCGAGGCGGTGGAGAAAAAACGCGAGTGTTTAACAGGGCTTTTGGCTTTCCCGCCTAGTCATTCGGAGCAAGGGCGAATGACTACCTGTATGACTAGGTAAAGCGCCTCTATTTCTGCTACAATAAGTACAATAAGTTCGAGCTTCGTTCAAGAGGCGCTCCAGTGTTAAACTCAAGTCATTTTTAGAAAAATTTTCTTTGGCGGCAACCAAAGAAAGCCATTGATTTACGCCATTTCCGCTTGCTTCGCGAGCTTGCAGGGTGAGGTTCGAAAATACAAAACCGAAGATTTTTGGAGGGAGATTTTTTTGGAGGGGAGGTCGAAGACGAAGGACATAACACTTGCCCCAACCTTCCCGCCTGCCCCGTAGTCAGCTTTGCTGTACTACTGGGGTGCGCGTGTTATGATTTTTATTTTTGCCGACTTCAATATCGGCAAACTCCCTAAAGGATAAATATCTTATAGTTTCTTTATCAAGTTATAAGCTTATATTCTCACCGATTACTTTAGATAGTAGACTTTCAATTTCTTTAGTTTTAGTAGTGTTATTGCTAAAATAAGTCTCTAGATTATTTTGACAAAAATTTATTACATTAACTAATCCTTTCTGTATTCCAAGATAGATTTCTAAATCGCCTTCCTTCAAGATAAAAGTCCCGTTTATATACTCATTTTCTATCTTTTCTAAAACATCACCGTGATTTGCTAAAAATTGAGTAGCTAACGGTAATGTATTGATTTTTATTATTGTTTCTGTTGGATAAAACTTCCAAGCGGAATCTAAATCCGTGAGAAAAAATGTTTTAAGTCCAAAAGAATCAAACAAACTACGCCATTCTAAAATATTATTCTTTTCGTTTATATCTAAAACTGTTATGTCTTGGGTTATACCTTTTTGCAGTTTTCTTTCTATCTCATTAAAAACGGCTCGAAAGAAATATCTGTCAGTTTCTCCTTCTACGAGTAAAACTTTACTACCAAAAAAAGCATGCGTTGATCTCTTGTTATCAAGTATCTTCACTAGCCATCTTTGATTAGTTGTAATGGTCGGTTGATTTATTTTTGTATAACCTTCCTCGTCTAAAGAAAGACGAATAACATTACCTATTGTCTCAGAACTTATGAGAGACTCTGAATGTGTAACTAAAATATACTGACATCCTTGTTCTTTGTTTAATTTCTCAATAATCCTTAAGTACTCATTTTGAAACTGGTAATGTAGATGTATTTCTGGTTCATCTATTATAACAAGACCACCTTTGAGATCTCCGCGTCCATAAGCTTCAAAGACAAGATGTGTAATAGCTTTTTGTCCTGCACTTAATGAATTTATGTCAGTTATTATTTTATTTCTTTTTATATCTACAAAAGAAAAGATATAGTTCCAACTAGAAATATCTATAAGCTTGATTTCTAACCTTAAATTAACGATTTTTATTTTGTCGTTTATTAATTTTACAAAATCAAGATTGTTTGCTTCTTTTTCACACTCTTCTTGATTTTTATTTGTAATTATTAAGTCTTGACACTTACCCGCCATTCGTAATCTAACTAAACTAAAAATGGAGGGTTCTCCGCTCTCCGTCGAATTCGTACTTTTTGAATATTCAGAGATTTTTAATTTTTGAATCTGTTTTTCAGCGGTATTACCACCACCCAAAGAAACACGAGTTGAATAAGTGTTGTAATTTCTATAACTACCGATTAACGCAAAAGATTCTGCAAGATTATCAATTTGATTTTCTTGGTTTTCTTCGTTGAATATTTCAATAATTCCTTTATATAAATTATATCCAGTGAGATAAGTAAAACCTATATCTTGGTTTGTATTTACTGTATATGTTTGATCTGTACTATTTAATTCAATGTCTATTTCGTATTCATTTTGATATTCTTCTTCAGCAAACATCTGTTCAGCAGAATATACACCTACAATTGGTGATAATTTTAATTTGTGTTCTTGTAAAAGTTTTATGTTTGCTCGGTCAATATCATCAATTTCAATTACAATTCTTATTTTCTGTGTTTGATCTTCAAAATTATAATTTCTCTCTAAGCGAAAATCTCTGTAATATTGTATGTTGTCTATCTTTTTTAGAATTGTCTTCTTTTGATTTGCATCAATAGTTGTTCTTTGACTATATAAATCTTGATTTCTGTTATATGGCATAAAAAGGACTCTCCTAAAAACAAAATTAACCACTTCAAGTGCTGTTGATTTTCCAGCACCATTTTGACCAATGAGTATGTTGAAATTCTTATCAAACGAAATTTTTGGTGCGTTAGCTATATTTTCAACATACTTAAAAATCCAAATATTTGATATTTGTAATGACTTTATTTTCATAAAGTTAAAATTATTTGTATAGCCAAACCTACGACCATTACGATTGTCAGCCCAACAATCCACCAAGTAAGTCGCACCATTTTTTCTGTTTGCTTAAAAGATTGCTCGTTAAAAGTTTTGATTGTCTCTTGTAATTTATTTAACGCACGTCTAGTCAGCTCATCAGAAGAGAGTGAGGCATAATGGGGATTATGCTCATTCGTTGAATATCTTAACTGCTCCTCCGTTTGGTCTTCTATTTTAGGGGAAAAGTTACTCATAATTTTATTCACCCAGCTTATCCGCCATCAATTCGGCTTGCTTCAAAACGTTCTCGGTTGCAAGCAGCTGCTGATCCGGTGGATAGCCGTATCGGTTCAAGATTCTTTTTACATCACGGCGGAGCCGTGCGCGGACACTTTCCTTGAGCGTCCAGTCAATTGTCGCGTTTCCCTTGACGCTTCTGAAAACTTCAATCGCAATGGTCGCCAATTGTTTGTCACCCAAAACTTCTCTTGCATTATCGTTGTTCGCCAATGCGTCATAAAACGCCAATTCGTCCTCGCCAAGATTTAATTCTTGTCCTCGTTTGTCCGATTCGCGAATATCTTTTGCTAGTTTAATCAACTCGTCAATAACTTGTGCCGTTGTCAGAAGATTGTTTTGATATTTTTTTATCGCACTTTCAAGTATTTCGGACAATTTCCTGCTTTGAATAAAATTTTTTCTTGTCCTCATTTTTATTTCATCGTTCAACAGCTTCTTTAGAAGCTCGAGCGCAAGATTCTTTCTTTCCATTCCCAAAATTTCTGCCAAAAATTCATTGGAAAGAATTGAAATATCGGGCTTCTTAATTCCTGCTGCGTCAAAAACATCCACAATTCCTTCAGACACAACGGCTTTGTCTACAATCTGCCGGATAGCTGTTTCAATTTCGGCATCAGATTTTCCTGACCCAATCGGTTCAAATTTCGTCAATCTCGCCTTAATCGCTTGGAAAAATCCAATCTCGTCTTTTATTTCTATTGCTTTTAGATTTGGGACGGACAAGGCGAACGCCTGCGACAAAAGAGCGACCTGCTTTGTATATCTATTTTTCCCGTCTTCCAATCCAAGAATATGTTCCTGTGCTTCGAGAATGATGGTAAGTTTCTGGCGTGTGTCAGCCGAAAAGTATTTTTTATAATCAAAGCTGTCAAACATCTGCTCTACAATTTCAAATTTTTCAAGCATGGCCGCGACAGCTTCATTTTGATCAAGGGTAGGCGCGCCTTGTCCACCACTTGCGGTATAGGTCGCAAGCGCAGTTTTTAAGTCGGACGCAATACCAATGTAATCAACGATGAGGCCACCCGGCTTGTCTTTGAATACTCGATTTACGCGGGCAATGGCTTGCATGAGATTGTGTCCGCGCATTGCCTTATCTACATACATCGTGTGCAAGCATGGCACGTCAAAACCGGTTAGCCACATATCGCGCACAATAACCAGCTTCAGATCATCGCCCTCATCCTTAAATCGGTCGCCGATTGCTTTTCTATTTTGTTTTGTCGTGTTATGTACTTGCCAATTTTCTGGGTCGGACGATGTTGAAGTCATCACCACCTTGATTGCGCCTTTTTTCAAATCCTTGTCATGCCAATCAGGGCGAATTCTGATAATCTCCTCATAAAGCTCAACGGCGATTCTTCGACTCATACAAACGATCATTCCTTTCCCCTCAAACGCTTCCCGCCGTTTTTCAAAATGATCAACAATGTCTGTGGCAACAGCTTTCAATCTGTCCTTATGTCCGACAATTGCTTCCAGTTGCACCCATTTGGTCTTTGCTTTTTCTTTTGCGGTGTTTTCTTCACCTTCAGTAATTGATTCTACTTCTTCATCAAGTTTTGCCGCTTCCTCTGGTTTCAGATGGACTTTTACAAGACGCGATTCGTAATAAATCCGCACAGTCGAGCCGTCTTCAACCGCTTGAGCGATATCATATACATCAACATAATTACCAAAAACGGCAGGAGTAGAAGCGTCCTCTTTCTCAATCGGTGTACCGGTGAATCCGATAAATGAAGCGTAAGGTAAAGCATCTCGCAGATATTTTGCAAAGCCATATCTGATAATGATTTCACCATTTTTTTCACTTGTTTTTGCACCGAATCCATATTGACTTCGGTGTGCTTCATCAGCAATCACAATAATATTTTTTCTTTCAGACAATAAATCAAAATTCGCCGCGCCGTTCTCTGGGAAAAACTTTTGAATGGTGGTGAACACAATACCCCCACCGGCAACTTTCAAAAGATTTTTTAAGTCCTCTCTGTTTTGAGCTTGAGTTGGGTCTTGTCGCAAAAGCTGTTTGCAGTTCGCAAAAGTATCAAAAAGTTGGTCATCAAGATCATTTCTGTCCGTCATGACAACAATTGTCGGATTATTAAGGGCTAAAACAACCTTGCCAGCATAAAAAACCATTGAAAGGGATTTGCCACTTCCTTGCGTGTGCCAAACTACACCAGCTTTTCTATCACCTTTTGGTTGTTGATCAGCTGTCGGCAGGCCATAGTATTCAGGACCTTCTCTTATTATCATTTCATTTTCAGCCGTGGCTCTAATTGTGGACTCTATCGCCTTATTAACCGCAAAATACTGATGATAAGCGGCAATTTTTTTGATAGTAATAACGGAAGATAAGCCGGTTTTTATATCTTCTTTTTTGCTTTTTTCAAAAACAATAAAATGACGAATCAGATCAAGCAGAACCTGCTTGCTTAACATTCCTCTTATCAATGTTTCAATCTGCGGAGTGGTCGCTTTATCTTCTTTGAATCCATCTCTTGATTTCCACGCCATGAAGCGAGAAATATCAGATGAAATAGTCCCTGCTTTCGCGTCTAAACCATCGGACGCAACTAGCGCGGCGTTATAGTAAAAAAGCGAGGGAATAGCGTTTTTGTAGTTTTGTAATTGCGTAAATGCTTTTTGGACAGTAGCATTTTCATCAGTTGGGTTTTTCAATTCAAGTACCACGAGCGGTAAACCGTTTACAAACAAAACCACATCAGGCCGCTTGGGGGTATTATTTTCTATAACTGTAAATTGATTGCACGATAGAAATTCGTTGTTCTCCGGATTTTCAAAATCAACCAGCCATACTTTGTCGCCCTTGATTCCTTCCGAGCCCATCACTTCAACCTCTATGCCTTCGGTAAGCATCCGGTGAAATGCTTCGTTATTGTCTATTAAGTTTTGGCTCGGTAAATTCAAAGCCTGTCGAAGGGCTTGCTCTTTGGCTTCCTCGGAAATATCGGGGTTGAGTTCGTCAATCGCTCGCTTGAGGCGTTTCTTCAAAACCACCTCGCTCAAATCCGGGCGTTCAAGCTCCTGCTCTTCGGGCGCTAAGTATTCAAACCCCTGATTTTGCAGAAGCTCAATGACAAATTCTTCAATTGTTGATTCAAATATTTTGGTCATAAATTATGTATGTTTAGCCTTATTTTCTTCGCAATGTTTTCTTGCGAAAGACAACCAAGTGTCGTACCAATACCAAGTCTTTACAACCCACATACCATAACCCTTTGATGGATCTTTCGCATTCTCCACTTGCCATAATTTAGTGTGTTGAGATACGCCAAATTTCTTAAAACCTTCGCTTTGTAATTTTCTCCAAATATCACCTGCTGAATATTTCATTTTTTCTTTTTCTTTCACTAATACATATTCTTTATTCATGCCTTTCGCTATTTCAGAATCAGCGGGAATAAACTCAATTACTTTATCTGCTTGTCCTTTTCTATTTGCAGTTTTAGGGACGAATAAAACTCTATAAGAAAATCTACTATCATTAAAATCATTTTCTGATAATTCTTGGTCAAATTTTTGAATATAAGCAGAAATATTTTGTGGTAATTCTTTATAATCAACCAACTGATCGACCTGCTTTTCACTCAAAGAAGAAAATTGAAGACTAAAAGACAAGTGTTTTTCTATGCCACTTTGTTTTGGAAATAACTTTTTCAAATAAAAATTATAATTCAAACAGCAAGCCTGAAATCTTGCACTTAGCAAGTCGTCAATCTTTGTCGTCATTTGATGCTCTATCTCATGCCTAAGCCCAATCAAAAATTTCAAATTGTTTGCGACTATGTTATCAACTGGCGATTTATTGTCACTCAAACATTTTTCCAATTCCCAATATTTATGAGCGCCATGCTTGGTAGTATGAAAACTTTTTCTTTTTTCACCTTGATCAAAATATCTATATTCAATTTTATTGTTTCTGTAAAAAGCATGTAAAAGATAAGTCCACGATATAACAGCAAGCACAATAAATGATTCTGATTTGAATTGGATATTGGGATTATTAAAAATTTGAACAGCTGACAGCATCGACTCCTTTGACTTCAAAAGTAGTTCGTTCTTTACTGATCCAATTTTTCTATTTCTTGTTTTCATATTTAACCATTAAATCCTTTAACCCTCACCTCGCCCTTCATCAATTTTGGCAAAAGTGTATCGCGGAGAGTGGAGAGGGTTTGGATTTGGGAAGTATTATTCAATATTTTTTGGAATATTGGGACGATAACAAGATTAAATTGATCCATAACTGTTTTTTGCGGAAGTGTAATGGCAAAATTTTTCACTAATCCAACATTTAGGTTTTGTTGTGCCGCGCCATTTGCCAGACCATTAAAAGCATCTCTTAAAAAATGAAGTAGTAGATAGACATATTCATTCGAACAGATTTCTTCATTCGCAACAAAACCACAGGCGGCTTGGTTAAAAGTAGCTTCTTTTCCGAGAATACCCAATCTTCCAACGGTAGGGGCAGCATAAATTGCCATAACAATACTACCTTTTGGGAAAATTTTTGCAGAAGAATTTTCAAGTCCTTCTTTTGTGATTTTTTTATCACTTGCAAAAATATAATCGTCTTGCAGTTCTTTTGTCGAAAACCAATCGATATTTCCACCATAATAATCCGTATTGCTGGTTGAGGGCGTGCCACCAGACGCTAATTTTTTACATAAGTCTTCAATTTTCCCAACCCTCCACCCCTCCGGAATCTTGCCAAGTTCAGAATCAATCATTTTGCCTGTGGCATTGGGAAAATTAAAATCCTCAAACCACTCTTTAAAAATCGCTTGTGCGGTAGCTTCTAGCGTTTTGTTCTGCTCGCGTAAGAGTTCAATTTTATCGTCCAAAGACGACAACACCGCCGCAATGGCGTGCTGTTCGGAGAGTGATGGTAGAGACATCTTAATATCACCGACTTGAGCTAGATTAACATTAGCCTGCACTGATTGTGCAACTCCTGAATTGGCTAAAGCTTTTTGACGTGGATCTAGTAAAAAATAAAATAGATATTTAAAATATATTTCTCCAGATGTGGGGCGTATTATTGCAAGAGCTTGATTGATATTTGCTGGAAGTATTTTTTTTGTAACTATCGCAACACGACCAATAACTCCAGCGATAGAAAATAGAATATCATTTTCGGCTAGTCTGGAACGCACCATTCTATTATCTATTTCTTGATTGATATATGAAAACTTATTCCTCATGAAAGTTCCATCGTCGTTTATACTTTCAGCTTTAATAAAATTAATTCCAGCTTTAACAAACTCACCACCGATTGTCGTCGGTGTTGTTCCTTTAGTAATTTTATCTGCCACCTTTCCCAGTGTCGTCATTTTCCAGCCTTTTGGAATTGTAGAAGTTTGATCTGACATAGTTATCTTTGTTCACATAAAAATATATCAACAAGCGGGCAGAGAGTTTTATATCCATTTTCTATCAATAATCGATCTCTTGAATTGTCCGGATCTTTGCCGCCATGAAAAAAGTTATTACGGATTGAATACCAAAATTCCACCATATTCTCCCAGTCATCTAAACCATGAATAATTCCACTTGTTGCGTGGTCTATATTTTCAGTTAACTGATCGCCTGAACAATTCCACCATTTTAATTCTTCAACTCCCAACCCATTGCCACTAATATTTCCGAGAGGCACACGATCTAACTCTTGTTTAATTATTGTCCAAGACTCTTTGATGTTCTGATCACTATTAAGTTTCGGCAAGTAGTTATTTCTTATATTTTCATCTCGTTTTAACTTTTGAATTGCCTGACGGTCGTTTATTGCATCTGTAAATTTTTTCTTTTTTAAAAAAGCAATAAATGCAAGGTATTCAAAAACAAATTTTGAGAAATAATCCTCATTTGTTGCTTTTATGTGCCAACTTTTTATTAACTCGTCGTAATTCATAGTTACTCCAAATTAAAGCCAACATTTTTGAGTTGTTTTTTTATTTCTCCGTCCAGTTTCTTTTCTTCCGCCATCTGCTCGGCGAGTTTTTTAGTAAGCCCAGCAATTTTTTCGGCAAACGGAATGCCGTCATCAATTTCATCTTGAATACCTACATATCGCCCCGGAGTGAGGACAAAATTATGCTTAGTGATTTCTTCTATGCCAGCTGATTTACAAAAACCTTTAATGTCTTCGTATTTGCTGTCGCGTTTTCGCCATTCGTGATAAGTACCGGCAACACGCGCCATATCCTCCTCGGAAAATTCACGGTGTGTCTTATCTGCCATGTGACCAATCTCGCTCGTATCAATGAATAGAATTTCTCCTGTGCGCTTGCGATCGCCGTTGC
>CAZAJY010000019.1:0-11777 GCA_964485905.1 uncultured Candidatus Saccharibacteria bacterium
CTGGGCGCACCGGTGATTAACTCTACTTCAGAAAGAGAAATCTTTTTATCTTTGGACGACCCCATCACTTTCTGCAAAATACTCTGCGCATCACGAAAAGAACCATCACCCAATAAAGCAATTAAATCCGCCGAAGCTGGTTCCAAACTAAAACCCTCCTTTTTAGTAATCGCTAAAACTACTTCCTTTAAAACTTTCTGTGTCGGTTTTTTAAAAGAAAAAGTCTGGCAACGAGAAACGACTGTCTCAGGAATCTTTTCAAATTCGGTCGTCGCTAAAATAAAAATAACATGAGCTGGTGGCTCCTCCAAAGTCTTAAGCAGGGCGTTCCAAGCGCCTTTGGATAACATATGGGCCTCGTCTAAAATATAAACTTTATATTTTGATTCAAAAGGAAGACTACTAACTGCTTCATTCAAAGCGCGAATTTCATCCACGCCATTATTGGAAGCGGCATCAATTTCAGTTAAATCATTTGGGCTAGTGCCAACTTCGCGAGCTAAAATTCTCGCCACTGAAGTTTTACCCGTTCCGCGTGAGCCAGAAAAAATATAAGCATGAGCAATATTACCCAATTTAATTGATGCTTCTAAAACTTTCACAATATGATCCTGCCCCAAAACTTCCTTAAAATTACTTGGGCGATATTTGCGATATAATGCCGTGTCGGACATAAAAAGAGTATACCACTTTTAAAAAATTTAGACAAAATCTATTTAAGGGTTCTTTGGAAAGTGCTCAAAATTGAGAGGGCTTCGCTTGGCCTCTCTGTATCCATTAATCTATTTCTCAACTCTTTTGCCCCATCAAAATCATTCAAATAAGCCTTGAAATGTTTTTTCATCACCGCGAAGCTTTTATGACCTGGTTGCAACAATTTTTTATCAAAAAGTTTAATATGTTCTTTTAAAATATCTATTTTGAGAACCAAGGCCTGGCTTTGTGAGTACCCAAGGCCAGGTCTTGGTTCCCTGTCTCCTTCCACTTTCCCCTCCTTTTCTAAGGAGGGGTGGCAGTCTGCTGACGGGGTGGTTCTGAAAAAATCTGGCTTACCAAAAACTCCCCTTCCAATCATCACCCCATCACATTTATATTTCTCGGCTTTCTCTTTGGCTTCTGTCAAATCTTTTACATCCCCATTACCAATTATCAAAGTCTCTGGCGAAATTTTATCTCTCAACTTTATAATTCTTTCCATCAAATCCCAATGCGCTGGAACTAATGATTCTTCTTTCTTTGTGCGCAAATGAACAGTCAAAGCGGACAAATTTTCTTTCAATAATTCTGGAAGCCAAGTATCAATCTCTTCTTGATTAAAACCTATTCTTGTTTTCACGGAGATTGGAATATGCTGACCAGTGGCTGCAATTCCCTCTCTCGCCGCCTGAATTATTTCTCGAGTAAGTTTTGGTGTTTTAATTAAAGCCGAACCCGCTCCTTGATCAATAACACTTCGATCAGGACAACCCATATTTATATCGATACCATCAAAATTTAAACTAGCAATATACTGACAAGCGATTTTCATTTTCTCGGGATTAGCACCAAAAACTTGAGCGACGATTGGTCTTTCTGCTTCAGAATAATCTAAAATATAAGATAAATTCTTACGGGCAAATTTATGAGCCAAACCATCAGCCGCCACAAATTCCGTCCAAAAGACAACAGAATTTTTATTTTCCGATCGTTTACTATACTTCGCCAAAATTGCCCGAAAAGCATTGTCAGTCACATCAGACATTGGCGCTAGACAGAAAAAAGGACGCTTAAGTTTTTGCCAAAAATTTTTATATTCCATATTATTTCTTTCCTATGACGATTTTACTGTCAAATCGCAAATCGACATAATTGATATTAGCAGAGTCACTAATTAAATCCAAATCCCCAGTTCCAATGGCGGTAAATAAATTATCCAAAGCCGAAGTAAAACTTTCATCAGCCTTAAAAATAATTGTTGGGCCAATCTCTAAAATAAAACGAAAATCAAAACCGTCAAAGAAGACTTTCACAATTCGTAAATCTTTTTGATTAAAGAGTTCCAGTAAATCTAATATTTGATTATAATCGGTTTGTGACAGAAAATATTGACCAATTTGATCAACTCCAACTAAAGAACTATAATTCCTAACAAAAAGATTACCAGAAAAAACTGGGGCCTGACTAAAAATATAACCATCCTTATCCATAAAGAAACATTGTGCTTCGACTTTCAGCGGATCAGTACCACAATAAACCGCTTGAGGTTTTCTTTCTTCTAACATAATGGAAATAATTTGCCAGCCTTTCCAAGAGATATTGACGTCTTTGATAGTTTTAATTTCCCTTAACAAATCAGCTTTAATTTTCCAGCGTGGAAAAATCAAAAAATTATTCCGCGCAAATAAATGCCAATATCTTCCAGCCATATCTCGATTTGCAATCTCTAAAACATTATCGGTAGAAACTGCGGCCTCACCAGAAACAATAATTGTTTTAACTATTACTTTTTCATGGCTAGACAAAATCGCCAAACCAAAAATAATTACTGAAAGAAAAAACAAAATAATATAAGAACGAATAAAAAATAGTCTTCGTTTTCTTGCTTGTTTCTCAGACGGACTGAGATGTAGATTTTTTTTAACTGACATTCTATTTAGTAATCACCGCCTTGCCCATATATTTTTGCAATACTTCCGGCACCTTGATGGATCCATCGGCCTGTTGATAGTTTTCGACAATTTGAATGAGAATCCTTGGGGTAGCTAGGGCAGTATTATTCAAAGAATGAGCAAATCTAATTTTACCCTCAGCATCTTTATATCGGATGTTCAGACGTCGATTTTGAAAATCGTGGAAATATGAGCAGGAATGAGTCTCCCGATATTTATTAGCGGCTGGTGACCAAGCTTCTAGATCATATTTCTTTACCTGGCCTAACCCTAAATCTCCGCCACAATTTACTACTGTATGATAAGGTAATTTCAAAGCTCGCAAAATCTCCTCAGCATTCTCCCGAAGTTCTTCGTGATACTTAACCGAGGTCTCATGACTAGCCTCGCAAATAATCACTTGTTCAAATTTCATAAATTCATGCACTCGAAATAAACCTTTAACATCTTTACTGTGGCTACCCGCCTCTCGGCGAAAGGCTGGTGAGAAAGCAAAAACTTTTTTAGGTAATTCCTGTTCCGCAAAAACCTTATTGGTAAAATAACTCATGGCTGAAACTTCAGCTGTTCCAGCTAAATAATCTCCGTCTTGAGTTTTATATAAATCATCCTCACCCTGAGGCAAATAACCAGTTCCCAAGAGGGTCTCGCGACGAACAAGAGACGGCACTAGCATCGGCGAATAATCTTTTTTATTTTCTCGAAAATATTCCATCACAAATTGCCAGAGAGCGTAATTTAATAAAGCTCCATCGTTCTTTAAAACATAACCTCGAAAACCGGCAATTCTAGTTCCTGCCTCCAAATCTACCATGTCCAATTTTTCCATTAACTCAATATGATCCTTAACAGGAAAATCAAATTTAGGAATTTCACCCCAAACTTTAATTTCTTTATTATCGGCATCACTATCGCCCTCGGGCACAGACATATCGGGGATATTCGGCACTTGAAGCATTAGACCTTGCCACTTTTTCATCACCTCTTTTAGCTCTTCCTCACTTTTGGCTAAATCATCTTTAACCCCCTTCATTTCATCAATTAACTGCTTCTTTTCTACGGGATCTTTAACATTGACGATTTCAGCACTGAATTTATTCTGCTCAGCTTTTTTATTTTCTGTTGCCAACAAAAGCTCCTTTCTTTTATCATCCACCTCAATCAATTCAGCCACGTCAAATTTAACATGCTTCTTCTTGGCCCCGGCCATAATCAAATCCTTATTTTCTCTAATGAATTTTATATCTAACATATATTTGATACTTAAATTATAATACTATCTATACTAACATTTTCTATAAAAGTTTTCCACAGGCCGTGTCTTGCATCAGATTTTATCTGAATATATAATATTAGTAACGGTTAAGGTTAGGTGATCAATGAGGGTCACAAAACCTTAGTCAAAATAAGAGGAGGGCAACGTTATGAGGGCAGGTCACGAAAGTTACACGTCGATCTCAAGAGCAAGAAGCGCGAGAGAAGACATCGAAACCAAGGCGGCGATCATCACCTGAGGAGCGCAGGACGTTGTTCCAAAGGTGGGTCCTCGGGCCGGGTTCCTACGGGAACCCGGCCCACATTTTTTTCCAAAAATTTTCCTAATTCTATTTTTAATGCTAAAATCGGTGAAGAATGAAAACTCAACATCAGATGGATCAGGACTTCCCTATTCGCGAAATGAAGAAGAAAGAATTTCCCAAACAACTTTTGGAAATTCCTCAGCCACCAGAAAAACTTTTTATCCGTGGTGAATTACCCGGTCCCGACACCAAATTACTCTGTGTTGTTGGTAGCCGACGTTATACTAATTACGGTAAAGAAGCGTGTGAAAAATTAATTGCCGGTTTACGTGGTTATGATGTCGCGATTGTGTCTGGTTTAGCAATTGGTATTGATGGCATTGCCCACGAAGCGGCGATGAATACTGGTTTAAAGACGATCGCCATCCCCGGCTCCGGCTTAGGAGTTAGTGCCATCCATCCAATCGCTCATGTTGGCTTGGCTCAAAAAATATTAGACTCGGGTGGTTGTATGCTCTCTGAATATGAAGCTGATTTTAAATCTACGCTCTGGAGCTTCCCCCAAAGAAATAGAATTATGGCCGGATTATCTTGCGCGGTTTTGATTATTGAAGCCGAAATAAAAAGTGGCACTTTAATTACGTCTAGAATGGCTACCGACTATAATAAAGATGTGCTAACGGTACCGGGAAATATTTTTTCCAAAACCTCCGAGGGCCCACACATGCTAATTCGACTTGGTGCCACACCGATTACCAAGCCCGAAGAATTAATTCAAGCTTTAGGTTTCGAAGACAAAAATGCCAAGCCCAGAAATTTAGAACTAGAATACAATGAATGTAGCCCCGAAGAAAAAATTGTCATCAAAGCTCTTCACGAACCGATGCCGAAAGACGACCTCCTTCGCTCTCTTAATATGCCTATCGCCCAGGCCAACGCTGTCCTCTCCGTCATGGAACTCAAAGGCCTCATCTCCGAAAAACTCGGTGAAATCCATTTGACCTAAAACTTAACTTTAGTAATAAATAATTAAATACCACCCCCTAACATACGCCATGGCGTATTTAGGTATAATAAAAATAACCTAATTTAAATTACCCCAAACTTCGTATACAATTTCTTCTGCTAATTTTTTTATATGCTCCCTAGTTTTATTAATGTTTTGCTGAATAGCCCTTTTTTCTTCCTCAGATAAAGGAATAGAATCAATTTTATTAAAAACGTCTGCTGCCCGATCTTGTTTTTCTTTTATCTCAGACAGACTGTCGTATTCCCCTATATCTAATACTTCATCTTGTTCATTAAATGATAAAAAACTTGATCTCTCCTTTTCACCACCTTCTATTACCTTATCTAATCTCATCGGTCTTGGATCATATTTCTTTCTTTTAGAAATTCCAGATAAAACATTATGATTTTCATTGAAACCGAGTTGGGTGCGATTATAAACCCCACCAACAAATAAATTGTCGCAATCAACCGTAGAACAATTAATCTCATCAGTATTAATAGTAGACACATCAATCGTTCTTACCCCCAATCTTCTAATAAAACTGTTCAGTTCTTTAATAGTTTTACCAGAGTGAATATATTGAGTAATTAATAAAACATTTTTAGCATTACCCAACCCCGTTCGTAAATATTTTAATAACTTTTCTTCATCTTCTAAATTTTTAGGACGGTGAAACTGTCCAGAAGCAACAAACAAAGTCTTAAAATTGTGTTCAGGTTTTACTAATTTTAATATTGATCTAAATAAAAGAGTAGGAATTCTACCACCAGAATCATCACTTACTAAAGCATCATAAACACCGGTTTCAATCTGTTCTTTCATTTGTCTACATAATTCAATAAAACTCTCCTTGAGTCCTTGAAGCACTTCTTGTTCTGCATTACCTCTTTCTTCAAATTTTGGAAAAGTTTCCATAGAAAAATTATAACATAATATTAAAAAAATAATAACCTTACCCCAACATACGCCATGGCGTATTTGATACTTAAATATTCAGCTTTATTAATAACTAATAATTACAGATTAATATCCCCTCTGGAATAAGGTCGAGCTAATTTTAAAGTTTTCAATTGATTTAAAAGACCAAGAGATTTTATATATTTAAGAAAGTCTTTTGGTAATGGTGACGGACCAACCCAGATACTTTTCTGAATCATAATATAATCAAATCTCTTCAAATGCCGAAGAAGCCATTCCCGTTCGCTCCTTTTACTATATGGAACATCATACATCACAATTAAATCCTTTGGTGAATTTAATTTAAAATTATAATAAAAACACTTATGAAAAGAGTAATTCCTTTTTGGTGGCGATACCAGTTTTTCTTTTTTATTAGAACTAAATACGGGTATACCAAAACGATTAACCGTCACTCCTTTATATTTTAAATATTTTTTCATATTTCTATTATATCACTAATCCCAAGATACGCTATGGCGTATCTTAGTGTTAATCATACTTTCTTAATCTGAGATATTTTAGAAAATTTGCGTAAAAGTATAATTCTATGTAATACTACAAGGAATATGAAACTTTTAATTGTCGAATCACCATCAAAAGCGAAAACAATTTCCAAATATTTGAATGGTAAGTATGAGGTCAAGGCGAGCGTCGGACATATTCGAGATTTACCGAAAAGCAATAAAAAAGCCATTGATATTGAAAATGGCTTTATCCCCCATTATGAAATTTCACTGGGTAAAGAAAAAGTGGTGAATGAAATAAAATCCCTAGCTAAAAAGGCTGATGAGATTTTATTGGCGACTGACCCCGACCGCGAGGGTGAAGCCATTGCTTGGCATATAGCGGAGATTATTGGTGACAAAAAAACCAAACGCGTTACTTATTATGAAATTACCAAAGATGCAATTCTTGAGGCTTTAAAAAATCCGCGAGATATTGATCAGAATTTAAGACAAGCTCAGGAAGCCCGTCGAGTTTTGGATCGTTTAGTCGGATATGATTTATCGGGCTTGATTTGGAAAAAAGTTCGTTATGGTTTATCAGCCGGCCGAGTCCAATCCCCCGCTCTCCGTATCATTATGGAACGTGAACGCGAAATCCGCTCGTTTATTCCCGAAAAATTTTGGGTTATTACCGCCGAGACCTTAACAGAGAAAAAAAATGCTCTACAACTTACTTGCTCTGAAGAACCGAGAGACGAAAAAATTGTTAGTAAAATTCTAGAGACCGGAAAAAAATCAAAATGGATTGTAAAAGATGTCACCGAAACTGAGACCAAAAGATCGTCACGAGCACCTTTCACTACTTCCACCTTGCAACAGACGGCCAGTTCCCGCCTCGGTTTTGCTCCGTCCAGAACTATGGGTGTAGCGCAAAAACTTTATGAAGCCGGTTTGATTACTTATATGCGAACCGACAGTGTTAACCTTAGCCAAACGGCCCTCAAACAAATACATGGTGTGATTACCGAAAAATATGGTAAAGAATATCTACAACCACAGACCTATGTGGCTAAAAGTAAAAATGCTCAAGAAGCCCATGAAGCTGTTCGCCCAACCAATATTTCTAATATCAGTGCTGGCATAAATGATGAACATAAAAAACTTTATCGCTTAATTTGGCAAAGAACCATCGCCTCCCAGATGACTGATGCAAAAATTATGCGCACTAAAATTTTTGTGCAAGTAGGACAAAATGAAGAAATTCCTGATTTTTGGGCCAATGGCTCCCGCTTGCTTTTCCCGGGCTGGCTCTCGGCTGATCCCGAAGGCACTGGTGATGATGTGATTTTACCAAAGGTAGCCGTAGGTGAAGAATTAAAATTTATAGATATAAATGCCGAAGGCAAACAAACTGAGCCACCAGGCCGTTATTCCGAAGCCGGTCTAATTAAAGAGTTGGAAAAGCGTGATATCGGTCGTCCATCAACCTATGCCACAATTATCAAAACCATTGAAGACCGTGGTTATGTGAAAAAAATCAATAAAGCCTTGGTGCCAACCGATACCGGTGATGTTGTCAGTACTTTCTTAGAAAATAATTTTGCCAATTATATCAGTGATACTTTCACCGCCGAGATGGAAGATAAACTAGACTTAATTGCTGAGGGTAAGGCCGAATATTTAAAGACTTTAAAAGATTTTTATGGACCATTTTTAAAAGAAGTTAAAGCCAAAGATAAAATAGATAAAGTCAATAATTTTGGTGAGGCCGATAAGGAACATGTTTGTCCTATTTGTAGTGGTCCAATGATTATTAAACTAGGCAAAACTGGTAAATTTTTAAGCTGTGCCAAATATCCCGACTGTACTGGCGCTCGAAAAATCACGGGTGAAGAAATGGCTGGGCCAAAAGAAACCGGTGAAGATTGCCCGGAATGTAAAAAAGGTAAATTAGTTTTACGTGAAGGCAAATTTGGCCAGTTTATTTCCTGTTCCAATTATCCAAAATGTAAATATATTAAAAAAGATGCCGAATTAGAAAAGCAAAATAGTACCGGCGTAAAATGTCCACAATGTAAAGATGGTCTAATGACCGAACGGCGGGGGCGTTTTGGAATTTTTTACAGTTGTTCCAATTATCCAAAATGCAAAAACGCCATCAAAGCCAAACCAACAGGCAATCTCTGTCCTATTTGTGGCGCCCTGATGATGCTTGGAACCAAAACTATCCCTGAAAGATGTAGTGTTAAAACTTGCCCCAATCACAACCCTCATAAGATAGAAAAGATTTCTTAATTTTTCTATTTGCCGAAAATGAAAACAAAGTCTATACTAGATGAATGGGTGTTAAAGACATTATAAAATTAATCGATTCACCGACGGTTGAAAGTATTGCCTTGATTGAAAAAGCCTATAACACTGCTGAGGAAGCCCACGCTGGTGTTTTGAGAAATTCTGGTGAACCTTATTTCAACCACGTCTTTGAAACAGCTAAAATTCTAGCTGAATTAAAAATGTGTCCCGTCGCCATTGCCGCCGGCTTACTTCACGACTCTATTGAAGATGGAGTTTTAACTGAAGAAAAAATCAAAAAAGAATTTGGGGATGAAGTTTCTTTTCTGGTCCAAGGCGTCACTAAATTAGGTAAATTAAAATATCGGGGGGCCGAACGACACATTGAAAGTCTACGAAAATTATTCGTCGCTTCTGCTCAAGATATTCGGGTCATTATTATCAAACTCTGCGACCGTCTCCACAATATGCGCACTCTCCAATATGTCCGGCCTGATAAACAAAAAAGAATTGCTTTGGAAACCTTGGAAATTTTTGCCCCCCTGGCCTATCGCTTATCCATTCGTAAACTATCTCGTGAATTAGAGGATTTATCTTTCCCTTATGTCTATCCTAAAGAATATGAAGAAACCAAAGAATTATTAAAATCAAAAAAGACCGAGACCCTACCACATTTGGAGAAATTTATGAAATCGGTCAAAACAGCCTTAGTGGAGGGGGGCTTAATTAATTTTCAAACAGATTATCGTCAAAAAGGACTCTACAGTTTAAATAAAAAAATTAGTGTCAAAGGAGGTGATATTGAAAAAGTCTATGATATTTTAGCAATCAGAATTTTTACTGATAATGTGGCTGATTGTTATAAAGCCTTGGGTATCATTCATGGTAAATGGCGTCCATTACTTGGCCGAATCAAAGATTATATTGCCATGCCCAAAACCAATGGCTATCAAAGTCTTCATACCACGGTTTTTACTGGTGATGGTTCAGTTGTTGAAATCCAAATCCGAACCAAAGAAATGCATCAGCAAGCTGAATTCGGTATTGCTTCACATTTGTCTTATAAAGATATGAAAAATAGTGAAAATAAAGAGATGAGTTGGTTCAGCCAATTTTTACCGGCCTCATTGAACTCTTTCTTTCAATCACAAAATAATCATTCTAATTCGCCAGCATGGTTAAAAGATTTAGCGGAATCACAAACAGCGGCTAATGGAGAAGAACTGTTGGAAGATTTAAGGACCGACTTTTTTGGTCGTCGAATTTTTACTTTCACACCAAAAGGCGATGCGGTAGATTTGCCCATTGGTTCCAGCGTGATTGATTTTGCATACGCCATTCACTCGGATATTGGTAATCATATTGCCAGTGCTATGGTTAATAATAAAATTGCTTCACTACAAACTGAATTGCAAAATGGCGATCAAGTAGAAATTGTCACGAAAAAATCAGCCAAACCAAATAGAAAATGGTTAGACTATAGCAAAACCGCCATGGCCAAAAAATTCATCAAAGGAGCACTTAATATAAAAGATAATTAATTTAAACAGTAAAATTATCTACTGAGTATAAATCCTGTTCATCTTCCACCTTTTCTTCGGTAGATCGGTCATCAAGGGGGACAGATACGGGGTCTATTGATTCTTGTATTTTTTCTTCTCCTTCAATCTTTACTAAATGCCGATTCAATAGAGCATTAGTCCCTAATTCTTGTTTATTATTCACCACTTCCAAAATTGCTCGCAAATCATCATTGGAAAAGAAATCGATCATAATTTTTCCCCCGACATTACTTCTTTCAATATGGACACGAGCACCCAGAGTCTGAGCTAATTTTTCTTCCAATTCCGTGATTTCTGGATCAGGCATTCTTTCTATTTTTCGAACTCGTTCCACAGCAATTTTTCGAGCGTTTAATTCAGCTTCACGTACCGACATCTTTCGAATCATCATTTCCTTAAATAGAACTTCTTGCTCTTCTTTTCGATCTTCCAACATTAAAAGTGGTCGAGAATGACCTTCGGTAATTTTTCCTTCCGATAGGGCCTGCAACATATGTTCTGGCAAAACCAAAATCCTCATACTATTGGAAACATATTCTCTGCTCTTCCCAACTCGCCGACCGATTTCAGCATGTTTAAAATGAAATTCATTAGCCAAACGCTGAAAGGCCTTAGCCCGATCCACTACATTCAAATCTTCTCTCTGTAAATTTTCAATAATCGCCAATTCTAATTTTAATTGATCACTTTCTTCTTGATCACGAATCAGTACTGGTACTTGTGATAAACCAGAGATTTTAGAAGCACGTAATCGTCTTTCCCCGGAAATCAATTCATATTCAGTCGTTAAACCTCCGTCTTCCTTAACAACTTCTTTTCGCGTAACTACCAAGGGTTGCAAAATACCATATTGACGAATTGAATCCGCCAAGTCTTTTAATTTTGCTTCATCAAATTCTTTTCGTGGTTGAAAAGGATTAGGATGAACTTTTTCTATTTCTACCCAAAAAATTGAATCATTAAAAAAACTCATGCCAGTATTATATCATAGTGGTTGATTTTTACAAAAATTTTAAGTAAGATAGTAATAAAGTAATTCTATTATTTTAAAGATATTAGTAGAATACTTGACAAAATAATGCTGGAGTGGCGAAATGGTATACGCAATACACTCAAAATGTATCGATCGCAAGGTCATGGGAGTTCAAGTCTCCCCTCCAGCACCAGAATAGAACTTAGCGGTTGAGAACCAACCAAGGAGTGGGCGTGCCGAAGGCACGCCCACGCTGTTTCGCCCGTTTTCGCCAATGAATTCGGATTCCCGCCTTCGGCGGGACGGATTGTTTTTTCGCCAAGAAGCAGGTGCGAGCCAAAGATTTCTTTGGCACAGACCTTTT
>CAZAJY010000020.1:0-11011 GCA_964485905.1 uncultured Candidatus Saccharibacteria bacterium
AAATCGCCCAAAGAGCGATTTTTCTTAAAGCACTCGGGTTATGCCGATAAAAAATTGTCTTGGCGGACAATTCGGGTTAAGTGCCCAGTAATATGAGGTATTATAAGGCTTTTTGAGGGTTCTATCCGGTCGCTAATTTGAGGCATGTGGGTCGGGGTAATTCTGAGAAAATGAGACAGATAAAAGGTATCTGACACCATTTTTCCCGCCTGTCATACCTTCACTAGGATGAGTCTTTTTTCAACACGGTTCAATTTGCCTCCTCTCTTAATAAATGCCAAATTTTATGTCTTATATCTATAAAATCTGGTTTATTACGAATATCTGGATTACGAGGGCTGGGAAAGGGGTTGTTAATAAGATTCTTAATTTTCGCCGGTCTTTGAGTTAAAACTAAAATTCTATCGCCCAAAAATAAGGCTTCTTCAATATTATGCGTGACAAAAATTATAGTTTGCGAAAATTCATTTTTAATTTTTATTAATTCCTCCTGTAATAAATCTCGTGTTTGTTGGTCAAGCGAGGCAAATGGTTCGTCCATTAAGATTATTTTTGGTTCAACTGCCAAGGCTCGAGCTAAAGCGACTTTTTGTTTCATTCCACCTGATATTTCAAAAGGATAATAATTAGCAAACTTTTCTAAACGAATTTTTTCAAGAAAAAATTTAACCTTTTCTTTTCTTTTGATTTTGTTAGAAATTTTAAATTTAAGACCAAATTCAATATTTTGCGCAACAGTTTTCCAGGGAAATAAAATATAATCTTGAAACACTACCGCCCTTTTAGCTCCTGGTTTGGTCACCAGACATTCATCAATTAAAATTTTTCCCTCGTCCGGTTTTAAAAATCCAGCAAGTAAATTAATAATAGTACTTTTACCGCAACCCGAAGGACCGACGATACAAAAAAATTCACCATCTTCTACTTTAAAAGAAAGATGGTTGATTACGTTTATTTGTGTATCATCATTCTTGCTTTCGAACGATTTTGAAACATTTTCAAATACTACCATATATAATTAAACATATTTTATCCTTTTGGGCTCCAGGGTATCGCTAATTTTTCTATCTTTGTTATTAATAGGTTTAATAAAAATCCGACAAGGCCGATTGTCACCATTCCAGTTAAAATTTCCGGCGAGTTAAGGAGAAATCTATTTAATTGTATCATATAACCCAACCCTGATTGAGCGCCGACAAGTTCAGCTGCTATGACTACCATCCACCCGACACCCAGACCAATTTTTAATCCTGCAAAAATTTGCGGTAGTGAAGCGGGAAAAATTATATCTGTTATGATTGCTTTTGGGGTCGCGCCCAAACTGTAAGCCGCTCTCTTGTAAGTTTCTTCCACTGAAGATACGCCTAAATAAGTATTAGAGAATATGGGGAAAAATGCTCCTAAAAAAACTAAAAAATAAGCTGGATTATTGCCAATGCCAAACCATAAAATAGCGAGAGGAATCCAGGCAATCGGCGGGATAGGTCTTAATAATTCTAAAATAGGAAAAATTAACCTGGAAATCCATTTATTAACGCCGCATAATAGGCCTAAAAAAATACCTAAAACTGAAGCAATAAAAAAACCAAACAGCACTCTTTGAACACTAGCTATCGTGTCATTAAGCAAGCTCCCTTTAAACGAAGTAATAAAAGTTTTACCAACAATCATCGGGCCAGGAAGAAGCTGAACGTTATTAAAGATTGCCGAAACGGCCCACCAAACAATAATAAATAGAAATACAGGAACTAAAAAATATAAAAACTGTCTAATTATTTGGCGCATATAAATTATTTCGTATTGATTTGGTTCAAATCAAAACCCAGTTCATTGTTGCGTATTTCTCTAAGTATTTCTTGATTAATACGGCTTCTGATATCATAGGCTTGTTTTAATAAACCGTTATTTACCGCTTCGTTCATTAAATTTTCCAATATAGTAATCTGCTCTTCGCCAAGAAAAATATTAATTTCCTCAATGTTATCTGCATTTAGATTCTTTTCCAAAGACACGCTTCTGTCTATCACTGGTTGTGGATAGGTAAATTTTGATTCATCAATAAACCATTCATTGGCTTTTTCTTGATTTTTTGCGTAGTAAAAATAACTCTCAATAAATGACTCCAAGAATTTTTTTGCGCCAATTGAATTCTGGGTAATAAAATCATTGGACATAACTATCGCCCCGACAGGATTGAATAATTTTAGTATTCTGGCTTTGCCGTCTTCTTCAAAGGCTGCCATGGCCGGGTCCCATGTTGCGAACGCATCAACGCTTTCCCAATTTTTCGATGAACTCTTCTGGAGAATGTTTATTTGTTCGGTGATGTCGAGATTCTTAATGTTAAAATCTTTTAAATCTAAACCGTTCTCCCTAATAAAATTCAAGGCGTGAACATGGGGCGAAGAACCGAATGGAATGGAAAGTATTTTGTCTTTTAAATCCGAAATTGATTGAATTGAAGATTCTGCCGGCACGATAATGCCGTTTCTGAAATCTGATAAGCGCGCCACGATACTGAACTTGTCACTTTTTGATAAGAGATTGATTGCTGGAAAATCAGCAACAAAAAGCACGTCGACCTCGCCAGCCAAAGCTGCTTCGTTTAGTGGCCCGCCATAATTGAATCCCTTAAACTCTCCTTTTAGACCGTTCTTTTCTAGAATGTCTGTATGTTTCAAAACTTGCGCCAATTGTGCCTGTGGGATCCACGCTGTTTGATAACCGATTCTTATTGGGATCGCGACTTCGTTATTTTGCTGTTTTTTTCCTTGAAAAGAAACAATAACAAATATCGCTACGACCGCAATAACTAAAAATGCTACGACGATTTTTGATTGTTTGTTCATAAATTTTTCAATTAATTTTAAATGTTGATTAGATAAATTATATCACTAACTGATACCGTAATTTATAAGCTTACTCTATTTGGTCTGTTAAAATCTATTTCCAGTATTTTCGCGGTTTCTCAATACTTTTATCATTGATTTGTCTTGTTCCCCGATTTAATGTTGATAATTGCGTTATTAATACCAATCGCCCAAAATCAGAACTTTGGAAATTAACTGGCCATTCGGATTAGGTACTCTGTAATTATAATCAGTATAAGACTTTTCGGGGTTTTTGTCTATTAGTTGATTTAAGGTGTGCGAGTTGTAATAAATTTCAAAAAACGAGAATTACTTGGGAATTTAAGGTCGATGATTGTTTATAAAGACAAAAAACTTACACTGCTGGCTGAGTAAAAAACAAAAACAGCGGCCAGAAATAGTCATTGTTTTTTTTGTTCACAATTTTTTGTCAGGCATTCGGAGTCACTTTCACAAGGATAACTGGCTACCCTGCTCAATTCAGAACCTTAAGGAATCAAGTCTAAAGAGCGTTCCTCCGGTGGGGCAAAATGCTGAATTCACTGACAAGAACTCGGTCGGCCTGCCTACGCAAGCAGGGTTCAAATAGGCAAAATTTGTCTTAAATCCTAAGTAAAGCAGATGAATGAAACTTACAGAACAAAACAATAGAATAAAAGGTTTCTGAGACCTTTTTCCAACGGATTTATTATAGAATTAATCTTGATCTACGCTATCTATAATTTGTTTTATTAGTTCATTAAATATTACCCAAAACATACGTGAATCTTGAGGTTTTAAAAATATTTTTAACCTAAGTTGTTTTTCTGGATGGATCAAATTTCTATATTCCATTATGGTGGTGCCGACATCTTTTGCTGGTCTTCTTACCCAATCCATTGAAAAGGATATGTCAATAAAATTATTTAATGTCCACTCTGAAAGATTACGTGGTTTATTGGTTTTGGGGTCTATTGGGGTTGTCTTTTGTTTAAAAATTATACTCTTATCTGACAGTTTGTTTATACGTGCAAGAAAGAGAGCCTCTAGCAATCCACCCATCATTACTGTAGCAGCAAGTGGGGCAGTATTTATACAATTTTTTATTTCATTAAACCTGCTGTATATGATTTGCTGCATCTCTGTGTCGTGAACAAGATTTTGTAATGCGTCAATATTCTCGTTGCCTATTTTATTGTTTTGGCTCGTTATAGTTTCAGATTGTAATTTTATTAAATTTTCTTTTAGTTCTTTTGTTAGTAATAAATATTTATTTTTACTAGTGGCAGAATGTGACCATTCATTTAATGAAGTATAGTTATTATTAATTTTGCTATACAGCTCTGGCTCTATATTTATAGGTATAAAAATATCTTGATATTTTTGAAACCACGCCAAAGATACCGTCCTTGCAAATTCCCGTAAGGATTTTGAACGAATTTGACTTCCTTTTTCTTTTCGTAATATTTTTCTAAGGCGTTCAGCTTCGTCTAATAGGACAATCAATGTGTCTAAAACATTTTTATTAATTATAGCCATTATTGAATTAGTCTACTTTTTTTTGTTTTAGTTTTGGGTTGCTTTATTTTATTAACTCGTTTTTTTCTTTTTTTCGGAACAGACACGGCACTATCCGTATTTGGTAGTGTCATTACGACAAGATTTTCTCCAACACTATTTAATTTATATAAACCCCTTGAGATGTTATCTAGATATCCAGATTTGGTTGCATTCACAAGGGTTTGATCTGGGCGTTTTAGACGACCACCTTGGCCAATTTTTCGTGTAGCGTCGACTAAATCATCCTTTGATATGGAATCCTTTTTTTCAGTTGCTTCAAACTGATAATAGTACGCAACTGTAGCAGCTAAATGATTGTCAGTAACGGGATTTTTTTCAGTAATAAAAGTCTTTATGTCTTTGAATGTCATTGGATACCCACGCTGTTGCATTGGGTTAACGGGGGTGATTTCGCGAGATATTCCAGATTGTATGCCCGTAGCAAGCCCCAAATTAATAACATTAATATCCAACATTTCGCAAGCCCACCGTATGGTTCGTGTTTTATCATCTTCAGATAGTGGTTTTATTAGGTCAACGACTTTACGTAAGACGTCGTATAAATCTTTTTTATCGGTCATATATTTTTAGTTAATTAATTAAATATTTTAATTATAAATAAATTATCTTTGTAGCGAAGTGGAAAAAACATCTTATTTCCCTTTATTAATTAAATAAAAAAAACGAAATTGAATTCTTTTTAAGAGAGGCGACGGTCGAAAAGAAAAACATATATTTTAGCTAACTAGTTATTATACGAAATATTTAATCTATTTTTATTATACCACGACCAAATTATTATCAAAGGTTCGTTATTGGGTAAAAGATGTCAGGAACTTTTTTGGGGTCTCGACTCACTCGGGTCGCCCTGTTGTCTCGGTTAAATGGGTCTATCCGATAAAAAATAGTCGTGGCGGGGTTTAAGCGATTCGAACCACGTGGGTCGCCCCTGCTTGGATACCCTTATAAAACCTCATTTTTTGCATTACTCGTTTCCAGAGCTACCTAATTCTTGGTTCGAATCCCACATAGATCAAGAGAAAAAGATACTTCTAAGTCTTTCTTTGGCGGTAAATTCTTATTTCGCTTTTTTCTATTTGAATGCAAAAGACAACAACAAGATAGTTAAAGCATTAAGAATCACTAATAATACTTTTTGTGAGGTTGGTGGAAGAGGGTTCCATAAAATATAGATTGTATAGATTATTGCAACAATCGCGGCACCAAGAAAGTTTCCTTTTACCATATTTTTATAATGAGGTTAATTAAGTACATTGACCTTTTAATAATTATATCATTTTTATTTGCCTGCACTCGCTTTCCGATTCCAATTTTTTCCGCCGACGCCGAATTTCGCGCCAACGCAGTTGGCGCGCCGTCCCAATACAGCTAAATTAAAACTAATTTTTAATGTTGGCTATCTAATCTAAGATCAAAATAAATATTTCTTTTTTAATTTTAATATCTTTAAAACACTATTGTTAATTTGCTGGATATCTATTTCTCCGTTATTTATTGCTCCAATAACTGAGTTATATGCCTCTGCTTGTTTTTCGGGAGAGCTGGTATAAAGCAGAATATCATTACCAGCCTTTATTGCCATAACCGCAGCTTCGGAATTAGTGTATTTATTTTGAATAGCCCCCATTTCCATATCATCAGTAATTATCACGCTTGATGAAAATCTTGCCTCTTCTTTTAACCAATGCTCGGTACATTCCTTTGATAAACTACAAGGATTTTTAGAATCTATATTATTATAAATAACATGGGAGGTCATCATCATTACTGGGGAAACATCTGCAGAAACTCTTCTAAAGAGTTTAATCCTTTCCAATATTTGTTCTAAAGAAAAGTCAGAATAAACATCTGAAGAGTGCGGATCAATACTTGAGTCTGGATGTCCTAAAAAATGTTTAGGAACTGATATTATATATTCTCGATAACCTTCAATCATAGCTGAGCCAAATTCTCCTGTTTTATCTAAATTCTCTTGAAAAGTTCTTGAATATAAAAAAGATTTTTTGTTAGTTATATAATCAAGTATGGGAGAAAAATTTACATT
The DNA here is from genome assembly GCA_964485905.1 of uncultured Candidatus Saccharibacteria bacterium. Lineage (GTDB taxonomy): Bacteria > Patescibacteriota > Minisyncoccia > Phycocordibacterales > GWA1-40-21 > CAIJXO01. The sequence continues at coordinate 6,475 of CAZAJY010000020.1, forward strand.
AATTCCAAGCTCTTTTAATTCTCTTGCCCGATTTAAAGCAACTTTTAAAGCCTGCTCTTTATTTTTTATCTCTGATTGAGCCGTGAATTCTGAAACACCATCAACTTTTACTCTTGAAATTTCTCCACCCTCTTGGTCAACTGCTATAAAAAGCGGTATTTCTGGGTTTGTAGTGTTTGATTTTAATTGTAAATTTTTTATTAGATTTTTTAATTGTTCTCTGTTTTGAATATTATATTTCATTAAAATAACTCCGCCGATGTTCCGCTCGTTTATCATTTTGTTAATGTAGTAATCTGGCTCCATTCCCCAAAATCCGACTATTAACATTTGTCCAACTTTTTCTTCCAATGTCATTTGAGAGAGCATCTCTTCAGGATTTAATTGTTCCAATGTTATTATTTTGGTCTTATTATCCAAACCGTTATCCTGACGATTTTTTATGAGAATAAAAATAACGAGGAAAATTAAAATAATAAAAATTATTTTAGTTATTTTTTTATTGAACAGTTTTTGCATAAAATCTAAATAATATTATTATTTTCTAAAAATTTTTTCCAAAGATTCACGCATTTTGTGGCTATCTCAAAAGCATCATACTCCACGCTACCAGAAATAACGAAATATTTTATACTTAAAACATTGCTTGGTAGGGCAAGAGAAAAAGCCTTTTTGTTGATATTAGTATTTTTATCTGACCTTGCTAATTGTGGCTTTAAAAATAAATGCTTTGATCCATTGCACAAATCTGCACAAATTTTCAATTCCAAATTAGCATTTATATATTCTTCGACAATCTTGTTTGGGATATTATTGTTATTGTCGTTTACAATCCAATCTTTAAGATGATGGCAGTTCTGAAAGAAAGAATAAACTATATCTTGATAATAGTTACTTTCTTTCTCATGTTTAATTCCATTATTAATATCGTTCAATAAATTAAACCATCTGTTAATTCTATCAAATTGTTCTTTAGTTTTGGTCACAATGATTATATTTTTTATTTTATTAAATCTTCAATAGGAACATTTAACGCTTTCGCAATTTTTTTAAGCGTATCATATTGTCGGGTTTTATTGTTTACCCGCTCAATGTTGATTGTCGTATTATTAGAAGTAAAAGGTGCCAGGTACCTTTTTGGAATCTCGACTCACTCAAGTCGCCCCGTTCTCTCGGCTAAATGGGTCTATCCGATACTAAATTTTCGTGGCGGGACACTCGGGTTAAGTGCCCGGTAATATGAGGGATTATAAGGCTTTTGGGGGGCTTTATCCGGTGATAATTTGAGGCACTCAGGTTGGAAGGTTGGTTTTACAAATGGGACAAATGAGACACTTTTTTGGGGTTGTTATCCTGTATCTCATTTGATTAATTAAAAGTATAGATTATATACAAAATAATTTATTTATATATAATGAAAACGGGGCAAAAACCCCACTTTACTAAATAAATTCCCTATTGATTATTAATCAAATCATTAAGGGATTTTATTTTATGCTCCTTGAGATACGTCCCAAGGTGCATGTCACTACGGACATTGAGATCTATATCATACTTCTCCTCAATGGTACCCATATGAGTATCATCACGCTTATCGCGTAATTCTCCATCTTGGTTCCGTGAACGATAACCCTTCATGCCCGCTGCATCCGTAGCCATACTGTTACCCTTTTTATCTCTAAAAGAGATAAAATAAACTAAAGAAGGCTCGACGATTTCCCTCTTGCCGTTTAAACGGCCAAGTTTTAGAAATCCGTGTTACGACAAAAGTATAATCGTCAAAGGATGATGAGGTATGCCCCGTTTTCATTAAAATTATATAATTAGTACTGAAATTAAACAAGTACTAATGGAATAGAATAAATATATAAAATTATTGATAAATTATTTTAAATATTTTTTAACTAACTTTATTAAGTCCTCTTCACTTTCATATCCCCTTAAACGTCCGCTCAATATCCCAGGCCGATAGCTTACGTGCTCGCTCATTAGCCGCCAATTTGTATCTTTGAAAATTTTCTTAAGGATTTTTTTTAAGTCGTATTCGCTTGCCCGGCTTTCACGGCCGGTTTTTGAATCCTGAACCGTAAACGGAACGATTACATTTCTGTCGATTTCCGGATCGGCTAACTGCAGATGGATATAGTTTTCTTTTTCTAATGCTGGCGCAAGCAGTTTTTCCAGCTCTATAACAGTTAGTTTCTTGATTTTTGTAACCTTATCGTAAAGCTCTTTGTTGTCGTCTTTTTCTTTCCATTTTTTAAGAAGATCACCCACCCGTTCTAAGTGGTAAATTCCTCCCCCGTATTTCTCTCCCTCTTCTTTGGAAAGACAGAATTTTGCCTTATCAGCTACAAAATCAGGATCAGGTTCTTCTCTCTTGTTTGCCGTGCGTTCTATTTCCTCGGTTTTTGCAAAACCGCATGATGGACATTTATAATGCGCAATAAACTTGGCTTCGGTTATCTTATCATCAACGTCAATGGGCTTTCTGCATTTCGGGCGGGGATTAGGTTTTGACTGCCATTCTTCGTCGTTATCATAAAAAGCTCTTCGCGGTACACAGCCGTTTGGGCAATCAAACATAAAAAGGACTCGATCTGGTTTATTGAGTCCTCCTGTCCAAAAATCCTTATCAAGGAGATTCATCATGCTTCGGCATTTCAGGCATCTTACCTCTGCTGGCGGCTGGGCTGTTTCGTAAAGCCTGTCTTTGGCTTCGTCAGCCGTCATCCATTCGCGAATCGTTTCTTCTTTATGGATATATCTATCTCCTTTTTCAAACAGCAAAGCAAGCTCGAGCGTCATCTTGGACATAGTATCCATCATTTCTTTCGTCGGTTTTTTACCACCGATAAGCGGTGGATTTTTCACCGACTGAGAATGAAAATGAATAAGACTGCGGCACTTTCCAACGGTATGGCGATCGTAAAGATCGCTATAGCAAATTATATCTTTAAGGTATTTTTCCGATGTATTATTCACTTTGCATTTTTCCACAATGCTTGAAAAAATTTAATTAATAGAAGAGAGTTCTTTTTATTTAGAACAACTATTAAGGCAGGACTTTTTTCAGCAGCATTTTTTAAAGATGGACCAATAACGCAACCTATATTATCGACAACTAAAAATCTATCATGAAGATCTTTGTATTTTTTAACGACAAACCTAGGATACTCTTTTTTAAAACGGCTCACTCGACTATCAAAGGTTCCTCTTTTCTGACCGTAAATCAAATTGATGTCAAGTGTTTTAGGAATACTATCAAGCACATTATCAAAAATAGTTCCGTCAACCCAAGAATCTGCTATAAATACTCTAGATTTAGTATTTGCAAAAATGTTACGTAAAAACTTATCAAAAGTGTGTGTACTTGTCTTGTTAAAAACAAAAAGGCCGCCATTACTTGAAGATATGGTGTCTTTATCATTATATCCGGCCAAATCTTCAAGGTGTTGAAGGCCATCATTTTTTACGACAAAAATTCCCTGACTGATTGGATTAACCCAATCCTCTCCTTGAGCTCGGCTATAAAAAACGGCATTATACTTTTTCTTTAATAATGACTTCGACCATTTTTTTTGGACATCGGCAGTATTGATTTGAGTAGAATTATTACCTCCTGCACAATGAGCCGCTATTGCCAGAAACATCTGATGGCCACTTAAATCTTTTATCGGTAAACTACTCAGAAAAGCTTTTATATTTTTAGAAAAATCCATATTATTTACCCTTTTTAGAAAAAATATTTATCCACTCTTTAGTAAGAAAATATGATCCAAATTTCTTGGAATCTACCCAATTATTATTTTTAGCTTCGTTAGCATAATAACCATTGAACTCCATCTTTTCTCCCTTTTTAGCCTTCAGAACAGACTTTAATTTATTCCAGTGTTTTTCTACCTCATCTACTGATATTTCTTGTCCGATTTCACCTTTTACTAAATAGCTTAATAGAAGTACAAACTTTTTAGGTCCGCTCATCTTCTTGCTATATTTTCTTATAAAAGCACGTTCGCCCATATCAAAACTAATCTTCTCAAACGATGCCATTTTTATTTTTGGTAAATTTTTAGCAGAACGCTCTAGCTCACTAATTCTGCTTTCGTGATTCTTGAGCTGCTTTAATATTTCTTGGAGTTGTATATCCGCCATATCTTTATAATTATTTAGTAATATTTGTCAGTAAGTTTTTGGCCTCATTCAAACCGGGGCCGGAAAGTTTATATTTTAACCCCTTCTTCACGCCAGTAGATCTAAACGAACCAGATTTTAGATTCTGTGCGAATTTACTTGTGTCATAGAGTTTTGAATGACTCGCCGCTTCTGCTATAAGACCGGATGAGATCCATTCATATCTAAGGCCATTATGATAAGCAAGCAGAATAAGCGCTACTAAATTACGCTGTTTGTCCGCTTTTGATTCCCCGGGAACGGCAGAAATTACCAATACGATCTGTTTATCCCTTATTGAATAGACATCCTTCAACTTTTCCTCCTCGATGTTAGTTAAAGACGAAAGAGTGGCCCAAAAATC
>CAZAJY010000021.1:0-9699 GCA_964485905.1 uncultured Candidatus Saccharibacteria bacterium
AAAGAATTCTTAACAGCAAAACTGCTAAAATTGCGACTATTCTTTTAATACTTTGCGGTTCATCACCAAAGATAGTCGAAGCTGCCAATGATAATAATCCAGAAAATAATCCAGAAAATGCTAAAGATAAAATGGAAGATACTCGAATTAATTTAAATAATATTATTACTTTTGTGGACAATAATGATAAATCAGCGGTCCATAATCTTAATTATCAAAAAATAAAAACTTTTCAATTTTCCGGTGGCCAAGAAGTAGTGGTTGGCGAAAATAATAGCTTCACCATGGTTATAACTAATGAGGGGCAGAAAGTTTTCTATGATGATAACTCCGATGGATCCCTTGATCGCATCATTCTTAATCAGGATAAGGAGGAAAATAGAAAATTAGTACACAATGCCATGTATGCTTTTCAAAGCATGGAGGATTTATCTGAAGAGGCCGATGTGGTTGCCAGTTTAAATCCCAAGAACGTAAAAATATTAGCCATTGACCATGAAGGCAATCAGGTGGAAATTATTGATATGTCCAGCGAGGGTGGTACCGGAGTATTTAGTGGGGGAAGCGATACTGATTTTATTAATAAACTGCAGGCCAAATATCAGGTTGCATTAGAAACAATTTCCGGTGAGATTAATAATTAGTAGTTTCGGTTAATATTTTTATCTAAAAAATGAGAGTACCTATTAGAAAAGGTGATCCACGACTTAATCAGAAAATTGATCCTTATTTAACTGAGGATAAATTTTTAGAACTGCAAAAGAAATTAGAGCGCCTACTTAGTTCTCGACCCAAGTTAGCTGAAGAAGTGAAACGTCTGGCAGAAATGGGAGATTTTTCTGAAAATGCTGGTTATCAGTTGGCTAAGGGAAAACTACGGGGTCTGAATCAGCGGATTTTAGATTTGGAAAATCATTTGAAAGTAGCTATTATCATTAAAGCTGATCCTAATATTAAAATCGTTCAAATTGGCAGCCGAGTCACTCTTGAAAGAGCAGGGAAACAGAAAGTTTATACTATTCTTGGTTCCACGGAAAGTGATCCGGAAAATCAACTTATTTCCCATCTTTCTCCTCTGGGAGCGGCTTTGATGGGACATCAAGTTGGTGATATTGTTAAATTAAAATTAGCTGATAGGGAGACAGAGTATAAAATCATTAAAATTGAATCATTTTAATTGTTATAGATTTAAGAAATTAAAAAAGAGCCAATTTGCATTTGGCTCTTTATACGTCTTGAGGGCAGTAGTTAAAACATCACTGCCTCTCTGCCAGTCCAGCGGGACTCCTTTCCCCAGGCGATCATGATAATAATAGCCTCTTTAGCCATTTTTTCCCGGTAACGCTGAGAAACCCAGATTGGGCTATCTCCGTCGTCGCAAGAAAAGGTTAAAGATGATAATTTTCGAGCTTCATTTATCGTGGCCATTTTTAGACCCGGATATTCCTCTCGGCTGTAAGAGAAAAATTCCAATGAGTTACCATCGGAGCGAATGTAGTGATTAAGTTTTCCACTCCAAGAGCGAAGAATCATCTTTATTTGGGCAACGTTTCCCAGGGTATCTGGAGCGATAATAATGTCGCATTCGGGGATCATTACATTTCGGTTTTCAAATTCTAAGTCACTCCAGAAGTAATTTCCGTCCGGGTTATAGGAAAGCAGAGAATCGCCGGGATGTTTCTCGTGCAGCTTGAGAATTTTTTCAGCCAATTTTAAAAGTTTTTCAGCTTGTTTCTCCTGGAGTACAGAAAGTTTTTCCGCTGAACTCTGAGCACTGGCTGCTCCTGCAAATAGGATCGATAGGGCCATTAAAAAAAGAATTTTTTTCATGATATGAGGGTTTGGGGGTTAATTTTAGTTTTTAAAATACTTCAATTAATATTAGCATAATATAATGTATTTGTCAATACTAGGATAAGATTGAAGAAATGAGCAATTTATGTCACAATAATTATGATTGACATAATATAGTAATCTGGTATTATATTAGTAAATATTTCCCCTGAAATATTTTATTTTTTGAGAACAACTAAATATTATTCCCGGGTAGCGCAGCGGTAGCGCAGTTGGCTGTGATCACATTAAACGCAGCCCCTTTAAGTAATTAAAGGGTGAAAAACGAGGTGAATTGCTGGAAGCCTAAAATTATATAATAATCATGGTAATCAGCAGCCAAGCCTGAATTTATTCAGGAAGGTTCAGAGACTATCCTGAAAGGGAGTAGATCAAATCCATTGATCGAAGCGCCTCGCATCCCATTGGGATGATGATATAGTCCACCCCTTATGGAAACATAGGGATAAGTGTAACCAATTGGTCGTGGGTTCGAATCCCACCCCGGGAGCTTTTAAAAGACGAGTTTTAAAGCTCGTTTTTTGTTTTATATTTCAGAAGATTCTTGATTCTGTTGATTGAGAACTTTAACCCCAAAATTCTCAATTGTGACGCTATTGTGCCGTAGATTTATTTTTTGTGGCGTCTCTAAAGTTTTTATAGCGTCCTTTAGAGCATGTTGACCAAGATGAGCATAGCGCATGGTCGTTCTAATGTCTGAATGGCCCATTAGCTCTTTCACAGCGGCCATAGAAACGCCTTTCTCAGCTAATCTGGAGGCAAAGGTGTGTCTGAGCTTATGCCAGCCAATATGACGTAAATTAGCCTCATCGCAGATTTGGTTAATGGTGGTTCGGGAGAGCTCAGGTTTAAGCCTTATATTATCTGGGCCCCTAAGAACGAAACCTTCTTTGTTTGGGAGGGCTGAAAGATGATCATAAAGGTCTTGAGTCATAGGGAGATAACGAATGCGATTGCTCTTAGTCGAACCTAAAACGCCAGCCGAGAAACTTTGCTTAACCGATATTTGTCTAGTAGCTAGATTAATATGACTCCAAGAGAGAGCCATTAATTCACCTAGCCTTAATCCAGTGTGGAGAGCGATTAGAATGGTGGTGTAATAAACGCCTTTAGCTTTTCCCAGTAACTGTTTAGCTTCTTCTTCACTCAGATAGTCAAAGTCAGGTGGGTCAGTGCGCAATGGTTTGATAATCGGTATTTTATCTAAGACTTCCCATTCAACAGCTGTTCGCAAACATTTAGACAAGGTGCCGAGATGATTATTAATTGTTTTTGAGCTAACTGTCTTTAATTGTTTGGCTTTAAATTCTTCAATAACTAAACCACTAATTTCATTAAGTCGTTTATGGCCGAAGAAGGGAATTAGAGCTGAGCGTAAATGAGTCTTTTTGTTTTTAATAGCTGAGGGTTTGTTATTAATTTTAACATAGGATTCAAACCATTTTTCAACAAAATCTTTAAACAGAGGCGCCTTAAGTTTTGCCGGAGGAATTAAATCTAAGCCCTTAGCTAAACGATGTCTTAACAAAGCCTCAAAAGATTTAGCCCCAGCTCGAGAATTTTCCGGACTAGGTAAACGATATCTAGCACTCTGAAAGCTAAAGTCTGTCCACCACTTATTGGAACGCTTAATTGCACTCATAATTCATATTTAAGTGATTGACCTAATACAATTTTTTTCCAAATAATCCAAAACATCAGCTTTTTTAAAGCGGATATTATGACCGAGTTTGTAGAAAGGGATTAGACGGCGACCCATTAAACGATAAACAGAAGCCCGGGAAATACCTAATAAAACAGCCAGTTGCTCGGCGCTAAGGAATTCAATTGTATTTAAATCAATTGTCATTAAATTTTTAAGGAGCAATACGGGAGCGCAGGGGTTTGCGCTAGTCACGTATTACTCTAACACATTTTTAAATAAATGTTTATATTCTTCTTCTGGGGTTGGTGGACCGAAATAATCAACATCCATTTTATATAATTCATAAGTCATTCTGCCAATGTAGGTTGCTTCTATTGGTTTTGTGTAAATTAAATGTTCAGGAATAGTAAAAAATTTGAGAAAATTTTCTATCTCATCCCATGAATAAAGTATTTGTGGACGTTTAACATTCTTTGAATAAAAAATCTTTTTCTTATTAAAGAATCGTTGATCCTTATTGGCGTAATTTTTTGTTAAGTATTTAGTCATATATTTAGCCAAATCTTTAATCCCGTTGGTAGATTTAATATTGACAAAGCCGAAGCTCCAAATAGCGGCTAATTCCTCATTGGGGAGATATTCAATATTAGTTAAAATATGGTAATGAACAACTCCTCTTTTTTGATATTCAGGAACGCCAATATATAAAAAATCTTTATAACGATAGTTCATTTTCTTCATAAAGTTCTGGAAGTGTTTATTCGCGATGTCTAAATCTTTAATTTTATCATCTCTAAAAGTTAGAGTAATAAAGGTTTTTAAAAAACCCTCATTACTCCAAATAAGTCTTTTAAATGTTTTTTTTGTTCGGTATAAACTGTCAATTCTTATTTCTTCTTGTTTATTTATGCCCTTTTTTGGAGAAATGTTTTTTTTGAATAGTAAATTTTTTTCGCCATAGCGAATACCTCTGTCATGATAATAGATCTGTTCTAGATAACGTCCGCATATCGCGAGAGTTCTAAAGGTAATATTCATATTCGTTAGATATGTGTTATTAATCAAGTTAATAATAAAGCATAACCCAATCCCAGCGGCCGTTTCGCCAGCTACCGCTGAGTCTTAAAACGGCCGCTGGAAGAATGGATTATTCGGATGGAATATAATAACTTATATTGGCTGTCAGTCTCTTACCATCTTTAAAATAGTAAGGATATAATTTAACATCCAAACTAATTTGGTTACCGATTTTTCCAATTTCTAAATTATGATCATCAATACTGATTTTTATTGGAAAAACACTGCCAATAGGCTCTACATAAACAATTCTTTTCTCTACAATTGAACCGTCTTTTTTGGTAATTTTTTTTATCTCATCCGATTTCAATACTCCTTTGATTTGTAACATATACTCTTTTTAGTTAATGAATAAATAAGCGCACGTCGACCTTTCACGGCCATGCTTATTTAAAGTTTATGAAAACAAAAAATTCCCTGGTAGGGAATTTTTAGTGAATGTTCGGTGAATGTTGTATATTAAAAAATATGGGTTTTTCTAAAAAAATTGAAAGTTATTAACATTCCGTAGAATAATCAGAATTATTTTGAAATTTTACTCTGTATTGATAGAGATTCATTTTTATTTTATTATTAGGCTCATTATCTATGGGAGTAATAATACTTGAAATATATTTTGATTCTTTTTCGAGCCTTCCGTTGATTTCAAATATTTCTTGTCTAAACACTCTAGAATCAGTGGCTGGATATCCATTATTTATTAACCAGGCATTGAAATTATGATAACTGATTTTTTTGTTTTTATTTTGATAAAAATATGATAACATTAACCCTCTTGCACCCCCAAATTGTATTTCATCGTCTTTATATTTAACAACGCTTTGTCCACCACTTGAAAGACGGGTTACTGTTACAGAATTTTCTTCTCGACAATCTTCTTGCAATCTTAAATTTTCAATATCAGGATTAAAGATCCGGCAAGCAGTTTTAAAAAATTTAGATTTATTTATTTTTTCACGAATTTTATTTAATTTACCTTTCTCAACAAATATGTAAATTAAAACCCTTGAGATTACACAGACCAAAATTACCACAATTAAAAATATAACAGTAATTTTGAACATTTCTGCTTTGACAAACGAGAGAGCTTTTACTAAGTCTGAATCTGGCATAGATTTATAAATATAAAACATAATTTTCTATTTGTCAATATTGTTGTTTATATTATAAAAGGTTAAAATTATTAATATAAAAAAAATTAATATAAAAGCTATGGGCAATAATTTTTGGCACAATACGATAGAATTACCATCTAAAAGCTATATTTGTGGATACTGTAGCAAACCTTTAGCTAGTAATTTAGGTTATTATAAAGCTCGACAACCAGATGGAAGTGGTGAAGCCACTGCTAAAATCTACATTTGTCATTTTTGTTTGCGACCAACATATTTTGATATAGATGACAAACAGGCCCCGGGTGTTCGTCCTGGTGAAGATGTATCTGGTATCACTGATGAAGGGGTTATTTCATTATATAATGAATCAAGAGATTCTTATTCTCAAGGAGCATTTACGGCTACTATTTTATGTTGCAGAAAGTTATTAATGCACATAGCGGTTTCAAAAGGGGCGGAAAAAAATAAGAAATTTATTGAGTATGTTGAATTTCTTGCGACAGCGGGGTACATTCCTCCAGGTGCTAGTGCTTGGGTAGATAAAATTAGAACAAAAGGTAACGAAGCTAACCACGAAATTGTTATTATGAATAAAGATGATGCAACAGATTTACTATCTTTTTGCACCATGCTTCTTAAAATAATTTACGAATTTCCTAGTAAAATAAAAATAGTTTAAATATAAAAATATGGATGAAAAAAAAAGTGTTTTTAAATCCGATGGCCAAATTTGGGATATAGAAAAAATTAGAAACTCTGCCCAAGTTGTACATCGACAAGAACAAGAATTAGAAAAAGAAGAAGATTGCCAGAATAACCAAGAATATGCTAATCCCACAAAATAGTCATATTATATTAGATACTTGCGTTCTTATTAAAGCGTCTGAATATTCTTCCACGCCTTACTTCGATAGATTATTCGAAGGTTTAGCCGATAAACATTGTATTCCCGTTATCACTGATTTTATAAGATTCGAATTTATGAGAGGATGCAAAAAGAAAGAACACTCAGAAGTCAAAAAAAATTATCTTGATTCTTTTGTTTTTATGGATTTGCCATTTGTTTATGAAATAATTAAAGATGCCACATTAATAGCTAATTTATATGCAAATAAAAATATTAATAATAATCAAATTAGTTTAATTGATTTATGCAATTCAGCATTTTTAAAAAAACATAGTGAAAATTTATTTCTTATCACTCTGGATAATAATGATTATCCCGTCTGTTTACACGATCGTGTTGATATACAAACTATTGATACTCAAAAAGAAATATTAACTTTTGGTGTATATAAATTTAATATGAATAAATTCAATACTCTGAATCGTTATCTTGGAAATCATAATTTTATAAATTAGCAACATTAATAATTAAGTTTGAATATACATTCATATTGTAAAGTTAAATCCTTATTTTTATCCAAAAAATCTAAGCAATAACCAATAAAGCCAATAATAAAGTTAAGGGGATATAGAATAGCCATTGCCAAATATAGCAGTGGTTTATTTTTTATCTTCAATAGTAAATTTAAATCAATCATTAATCTAGTAATAGTAATAAATTTTCCGCCCACTTTATTCATCTCCACAACCTCAAAACCACTATCTTCGGCTAACATTCTGAGAGCATATTGGGTATAACGAAAGAAATCATGGGGTTTTTGATGTTCTTTCCAGGACAGGGGACAGGTGACAAAAAGTAGGCCGCCATTTTTTATAATTCTAGAGAATTCTACAAAAGCTTGATGGGGATATTTTAAATGTTCTAATGCTTGAGTGCATAGAATATAGTCAAAACTTTTATCTTCAACTGGAATATTATAGATTTCCGAAACAATATCAAGCTGAGAGTAATCCCAGCTTACATCACCTATTCTTGAATCTTGAGAAATATAATTAACATAAGAAAAGTAATTTTTATATTGCGATTCGCCAGCCCCAACATCTAATAATTTTTTTGCCGGCTCAACTAAAAGAGAAATCTTTTTAACAAATTTCTTTAACCGATATTCATTATAATCATAGAAACGATTATACAGAATCAAGTCTTTTATTTTATCTTTAAGTAATCCCATTAAATGTTAATGGTCGGGGGAACAGAAAAGGCCTCCCGACACGGTTACTACCCCCTTTCGGAGATAGGCCTAAACAGCAAAAAACCGGTCAGAAGACCATTACTGCTGTTTAGAGCTTTAAACCATGCCTCAAAAATGAAGTTTAGGTTTTATATTTAACTATTTATTTGATTGTGTTAAAATTGTAATATAGATTATTAAATTAGTCAAAAATATGTGAGAGAGGGGTTATATCAGATAAAGGGACAGATATTTTAATATTAGTTTTTAAGAATAAAAAAACAACAATATGAAAGACCTCGAAAAATTAGATAATGAATTATCTAAAGTTGATAGACAAATAAGATACATAAAAACGGAATTGGAGGAAAAAAATAGACCAGAAGAAAATCACAGAATCAACGTCAAAACGTTAAAAGCCTTAGAAGAAGAAAGACGAAAAATAATAAAAAAAATTATGGAATAATTAAAAAATTAATTTTATGCATTTAAGAAACGATGAAGAAAAGAGCTATTTACTTAAAAAATATATGAAATTTTTTTCTAAAACTTTAATTTTTCTTGCTCTAATAATATTTTCAACTATCCCAGTTAGAGCAGAGAACCTAGCTAATCGTCTAAAGGGTAAGATACTTTTACAAGTAGAATCACATGGCGAGGCCTGGTATGTTAACCCTAAAGACGAGCAAAAATATTATATGGCTAATGGTGATGAAGCCTATAAAATCATGCGCTATTTAGGAGTTGGCATAACTAATATTGATTTAGATAGAATCAAAAATAATATTGATTTTGCCAAAAAGAATAGTGGCAAAATATTTTTACAAGTAGAAGAGCACGGAGAGGCGTATTACATTGATTTTAAAGGAACCCCACATTATTTACGAGATGGAAATACGGCCTATCTTTTAATGAAAAATTTAGGCATGGGCATCACCAATAAAGATTTAAATAAAATTAATTCATCAATTTTAGATACAAAGAATACGCTGGCTTCCAAGAGCCAGATAATAAGTGAAGGGTCAAAAGTAAATTTTAAAGTTTTTTTAGATAATGCATCTAGTACTTTAAATATATTAAATATCCAAATGGAGGTGAATAAAGTTGCTTTTGAAGGCACGACTCGTGGCCTTCAATTTGTGAACCAAAATGTTGAAGATATGGAGAATTTAATAAAAGAAATTAGTATTTACGATACCTCTAATATTGCATTTCTTAATTCTATTCTATTATTTCATCAAAATCAGAAGGAAAGAGCCACGGCGTATAATGAAATTATGAAAAATGATATTTACTATACAGACAAAAGTATTAATACAATGGTGGATTTTTTTAATGAGGTCCAGGCTTTTTATGTGAGCGGAAAAGATTTTTCTGATTTACATCTTAAGCAAGCATTAGAAGTTCTTATAGCGACCAATAAAACATCTAAGCAGGATTATGATGAAATGTCCGGTTTATATAAAAAATATAGTGATGAAATGGATGAATACTTGAAGTATAATAAAGATTTTATAGACGAAATTGCAAAACTTTACGCTACCAAATCTTATTATATGGCACCAACCTATAATTCTCCCACGCAAATATATCGACCGATTATTAATGCGCCAACATATACAGCGTGTAATATTAGTTTGTATGAAGGTGGTAATGGGGGAGTCATAAATTGCACTTCTTATTAATTTTTATTATTTTAGTTTTTATTTTTTTATTTAAACAAATTTCTATCACCTCTCCCCGTATTACTAAGCCCCACATAAAAACCTGTGACGCTATTGTGACTGAAAGGTGATAAAAACTACTATATCCTGATAACTTCTAATAACTTAGAAAAGCTCTAAAACAAGACTGATATTACAGAAATTTATCTATTATTAAATAAGATATTGGACTACCTTATTTTTCCTTCGAATCCCACCCCGGGAGC
>CAZAJY010000022.1:0-9059 GCA_964485905.1 uncultured Candidatus Saccharibacteria bacterium
TGAGCTTTTTGATTTTTTTAAAAAAGATTTAAATTTTCCTGTTATTGCTAACCCAGATTTTTGGCAAGGAGAATTTAATGTTTTTAAAATTGCAGATAGTCGAAGTCTCAATAAGGCACATTTAAATAAACCAGTTAAATTTGATAGGAAAGTTTTTGTGGTCTTTGCAGATTTTATGACGAAAGATGCACAAAATTCCTTATTAAAGATTTTTGAAGAGCCCAGAGCAGATACTATTTTCTTTTTGATTTTACCAGAATCTACAAATTTGATATCTACTTTAGAATCTAGACTCGTCTTAATAAAAAGTAGTAGTGATGATTTAGGATCAAAAGCAGAAGATTTTTTAAATGCTAAGGTCGGGAAACGATTAGAAATGGTTGTAAAAATTCTTAAAGATATAAAAGATGAGAAATCAACTAAATCAGAAGCAATTACTTTTATAAAAAATATTGAGAAAGTCATTAAAGCTAATTTAAAATTAAAAAATGGTCATAGTGCCAGAGGTAAAAATCTATTGGCAATTGAAGATTTGGAGAAAGCTATTAGTTATGCCAATGACGAATCACCTTCACTCAGAGTGATTTTGGAACATCTAGCACTTGTGCTATAATAAAATTATTAATCATTAATTTATTAAAAATATGACCTACGATTTTACAAAATTAAAAAATAAAATAAAAGAAACAGAAGATTGGATGAAGAAGGAATACATTAGTATTAGAACTGGGATGGCCTCACCACAGCTTTTGGATGGAATTCAGGTAGAAAGTTACGGCCAGAGAATGCCCTTGAATCAAATTGGCTCGGTCTCAATTGCTGATCCCAAATCACTTTTAGTGACGCCTTGGGATGCTTCGCAAGTGAAGGCTGTGGAAAAAGCCATTACGGTAGCGAATTTGGGTGTTTCTTTAAAAACTGATGAAAAAGGAGTGCGAGTTTTCTTTCCAGAATTAACCAGCGAGAGACGAGAATTACTGATGAAAGTGGCTAAAGAAAAATTAGAACAGGCTAAAATTACCCTACGTAACGTTCGTGATGAAGTGGTAAAAGATATTGAGGCAAAAGAAAAAGAGGGTGGAATGGGCGAGGATGATAAGTTCCGCTTTAAAGGCGAGATGCAGAAATCAATGGACGCTGGCAATAAAAATTTGGAAGACATTTTTAATAAAAAGGAAAAGGAAATAACCGGCTAATGACCATAATATTATTTTTAGTTGTTTTAGCGGTCTTGATTTTTGTCCACGAATTGGGGCATTTTTTGGTAGCCAAGAAAAGCGGAATTCGAGTGGATGAATTTGCCATTGGCTTTCCACCAAAAATTTTTAGTTGGGTGAGGGGAGAGACAAAATATGCTCTAAATTTAATTCCCTTTGGTGGCTATGTCAAAATTCACGGAGAAAACCCTGATGAGGATTCTATTTCGGGACCAGATAGTGACCGCAGTTTTGTTAATGCTAAAAAGTGGAAACAGATAAGCGTTTTGGTGGCTGGGGTGGCAATGAACATTATTTTTGCTTGGCTTTTAATTTCTATTTCTTTTATGTTTGGTTCATTAGTACCAGTGAGCGAAGAGGCATCAGATTATTCAAAATATATTAAAGATAGCCAAGTTATTTTAACTAGTATTTTACCAGATTCTCCTGCCGAAAAAGCTGGACTTTTACAGGGTGATAAATTATTGAAGATAGAAGAAATTAGTGGAAAAGATTTAAATACCACTAAAGTTAGAGAATTAATTGAGGGTAGTCTTGATGGTCAAATTGATATTACTTATGAGCGAAATGGAGAGATAAAAAATACGGTGGCTGTAGCTGAATTAAATTCTATAGAAAAAAGAAAAGTAATTGGTATTTATATGGAAAATGTTGGCATTGTAAAATTGAATCCATTTTTGGCTTTATGGGAAGGTGGAAAATTAACGGCCGTGATTTTTAAGCAGGTGGCCGTTGGTCTTGGAACTTTCTTGACTCAAGCAGTTAGAGGGCGAGCAGATTTTTCTCAAGTCTCGGGACCGGTTGGAATTGTTGGTCTGGTTGGGGATGCAGCTGCTTTTGGTCTGGCTTATTTCTTTGGTTTTGTGGCCTTTATCTCGCTTAACTTGGCAGTTATAAACTTGATTCCTTTTCCAGCTTTAGATGGGGGCCGTGTTCTGTTTGTTATTATTGAAGCAATTATTCGCCGACCGATTAAACCTATTGTAGCTAATGCAATTAATTCTATCGGTTTCTTTATTTTAATTGGCTTAATGCTCATTATTACTTATCGAGATATTATGAAGTTTTTCTAAGTAGAATAGCCCCACCCTTACCGTGATGGTTTGGGTGAGGCTATTTGCGATCCTGCGTAGAACTCTACCGGGTGAGGATTTTCCGTAATTGCTTACGGAGCTCCTCTCTTGTCGGGTGGGTAATACAGAGACAATTTTCTCCACCTTCAGCTGTATCATCTCGGAATGACTTGACGACGAAGCTCTCTGGCAGTCTCTCCCAGATCTTGTCGTTTTTCATGAGTCGAATAGCCACTCGACAGAAGGCGTTGGGATGAAGCCGGAAGCATCTCTCTGTTGTCGGTATATGAAACCTAATGAGATCTTCCTTCGTAAACTTCAGGCCCTTGAAGATCAAGATGACGATCTGATAGATCGTATCAAGCTCCGCCATTGTTAGGATTGTTGACCAATCTTTGTTCATAACAACTCCCTCCTATTCTATATGGTCTACACTCGTATCCAAGAGTAAGATAGCACAATTGACTAACTTGGTCAAGTATTTCATTTTTTACTAAGATGGGCTATTATAGCCTTATGTATCAATCACAACTTTTTACCAAGACGCGTAAGGAGGCCCCAAAAGATGAGGTCTCTAAAAATGCTCAACTTCTAATCAAGGGTGGTTTTATTAATAAAGAAATGGCTGGGGTTTATGATTATTTGCCATTAGGTCTACGAGTGTTAAATAAAATTTGTAATATCATTCGTGAAGAGATGAATGTTATTGGAGGACAAGAATTATTTTTAACAGTTTTACAAGATCCCGAAATTTGGAAAAAATCTAATCGCTGGAGTGATGAATTGGTGGATAATTGGTTTAAAACAAAATTAAAAAATGGTACCGAACTTGGTCTTGGTTCGACTCACGAAGAACCATTAACTAATTTGATGAAAAATCATATTCGGTCTTATAAAGATTTACCAGTATATCCTTATCAGATTCAGACTAAATTTAGGAATGAAGTAAGAGCAAAAAGTGGAATTATGCGTGGGCGAGAATTTTTAATGAAAGATTTATATTCTTTTTCCAAAGATATTTCTGAACACAATAAATTTTATGAGAAATCTAAAGTAGCTTATAAAAAGATTTTTGAACGTGTTGGTTTGGGTGATAGAACTTTTATTACTTTTTCTTCTGGTGGTACTTTTAGTAAATATTCTCACGAATTTCAAACTCTTTCTGATGCCGGTGAAGATTTAATTTATATTTGTGATAAATGTAAGGTTGCGGTTAATAAAGAATTGATTGGAGAGCAGGATTGTTGCCCAGAATGTAAGAATAAAAAATTACGTGAAGAAAAAGGAATTGAAACGGGGAATATCTTTAATTTGGGTACAAAATTTTCAGACGCTCTTGGTTTGACTTATTTGGATGAAAAAGGACAAAAGCAAACTGTGATAATGGGTTGTTACGGGCTTGGTCCTAGTCGTTTGATGGGTACTATTGTTGAATGTTTTGCTGATAAAGAAGGTATTGTTTGGCCGAAATCTATAGCTCCTTTTGCTATTCATTTGCTTAATATTGGCTCAAGTGAGAAGGCAAAAGAGGTTACCGATGAACTTTATAAAAAGTTGCAAAAAGAGGGGATTGAGGTATTGTGTGATGATCGGGACTTAAGAGCTGGAGAGAAGTTTGCTGATGCTGATCTCCTGGGTATTCCTTTAAGGATTATAATCAGTGAAAAAACATTAGAGAAAGGAGAATTCGAAATAAAAGATAGAGCGAGTGGAGAGGTGACTATGGTTAAAGAAAAAGATTTATGGGATTTTTTAAAAAGATAAAAGAAAAGATAAACAGAAAATTTTCCAACGATATTGGTATTGATTTGGGAACAGCTAACACTTTGGTTTATTTAGCGGGTAAGGGTATTGTAGTAAATGAACCATCGGTAGTTGCTTTAAATCAAAAGACCGGACGTGTAGTTGCGGTTGGTGCACAGGCCAAAGCAATGTTGGGAAGAACTCCACCTCATATTGTAGCTGTGCGACCTTTGGTGGACGGTGTAATTTCAGATTTTGAAGTAACGGAGGAAATGATTGCTTATTTGATAAAAAAAGCGGAAGAACTTTCACCTAAACCTTTGGGACCACGGGTGGTGGTTGGCGTACCATCTGGAGTGACAAATGTCGAAATTAGAGCTGTACGTGATGCAACAAGAAATGCCGGCGCACGAGAAGTTTATATCGTGGAAGAGCCAATGGCTGGCGCTATTGGTATTCGTTTGCCGATTAAGAGTCCGATTGGTAGTATGGTAATCGATATCGGTGGCGGGACTTCAGACATTGCAGTTATTTCTTTAGGTGGAATTGTAAAATCAAAAAATTTACGAGTGGCCGGTGATAAATTAAATAATGACATTATTGCTTATATTCGTAGTGAATTTAAGATTTTAATTGGTGAAAAGACAGCTGAAGAAATAAAAGTTCATGTTGGTTCAGTCATGCCAGAGCAATCAATGGAATTACCAGTTAAAGGACGAGATTTGGTAACCGGTTTACCTCGTGAAGTAATTATTACTGATGGTGATGTGCGTGAAGCAATGTCCCAGAGTATTGCTAATCTGGTAGAAACAGTTAAAGAAGTTTTGGAAACAACACCACCAGAAATTGTATCCGATGTGATGCAACGTGGAATTTATTTAGTGGGCGGGGGAGCATTAATTCGTGGCTTGGATATTTTATTAAATGAAGAATTAAAAATCCCAGTTTATATTGCAAGTGATCCATTAACGGCAATAGCTCGAGGCACCGGAATAATTTTGGAAAATTTGGAGGATTATCGGGAAGTATTAATTGAAAACGAAGATGAATTACCTCCTAAAAAGCAGTAATTTTGAAGATAGAAAAAAAGCAGCAAGAAAAAGGGTTTTTATAACTATTATTGTTTTAGTTATTTTGGTTATAATTATTGCTACCGGTCCGATTAGGAGAGCTTTATTTTTTATTGCTGAGCCAATTTGGAAATCAGAAAATTCTATTTCTAATTCTAATTTTTTCGAATATTTTAAATCAAAACAAGCTTTAATAAATGATCGATTAACCATTGAGAAAAAACTTTTTCTAGCTGGTAATTTATTAGCAGAGAACGAAATTTTACAGACTGAAAATGAAAACTTGAAAGATTTACTTGGAAGAAAAGAGACAAAACAAAAAACAGTTCTGGCTTCTATTTTAGTTAAACCACCACAAATCCCCTATGATTCATTAATTGTAGATATTGGAGAAGATTTTAATATAGCTATTGGTAATAAGGTAATGGCTAATGGCAATGTTTATATTGGAGAAGTAACAGAGATTTTTCCTCACTCATCTAAAATTATTCTTTATTCAACACCAGGGCGAAAATTACCTGTTGTTTTAGGAACAAATTCAGTTAGTATGGAAGCAATTGGTATTGGTGGTGGAAATTTTAATATTTTTTTACCACGTGAAGTAGAAATTAAAGAGGGTGATGTAATAATTATTCCATCTATTACAACAAATGTTTTTGGTATTGTTGAGAAAATTAATTTTAAAGATAAAGATTCTTTTCAGACTATTTTATTTAAAAGTCCAATTAATATCTCGGAATTAAACTGGGTAGAAATTATTATAAATTAAAAAATGTTGAAGCATATTATATTAGACATTATATTATTTTTATCCATTATAATCTGTCCTTGGTGGGTATCAACATTTTTTGCTCTATTCTTACTTTATTATCTAAGATTTTTTAATGAGATAATTTTATTTGGTGTGGTGATGGATATTTTTTATGGAAATTTTTCTCCTTTGTTAACTGATGGATTTCATCTCTTTTCTTATAAATTTACTATTTTCTTTTTGATTCTTCTCTTATTTTCTTTTTTTGTAAAAAAGCGCCTTAAATTTTATTCCCAATAGTTTTTATTTATGATATAATTCTTTTATGTCAAAGAAAAAAGTTGGAGTTTTGCGTGGTGGTCCATCCAGTGAATATGAGGTGTCTTTAAAGTCTGGTAAATCAGTCATTGATTCTTTGGCTGATCGTTATGATGTCTTAGATATTTTCATTGATCGACAGGGGACATGGCATCATTTAGGGGCACCAATTGAACCAGAAAAAGTCTTTAAGAAAGTAGACGTTATTTTTAATGCCCTGCATGGAACTTATGGTGAAGATGGCACGGTGCAAAAACTTTTAGATTATTTTAATATTCCTTATACTGGTTCAACCGCCTTGGCTTCGGCTGTGGGGATGAATAAGGTTTTATCTAAGAAAATTTTTAAAAATAATAATCTTAAAACTCCACTTCATAAGACAGTTGCCAAAGATAGTGATCTGGCGTTTGAAATTCAGAATTTGTTTAAGACTTTTCCCATGCCCGCTGTTGTTAAGCCGGTATCCGGTGGTTCATCAGTTGGTACGGCCATTGCTAAGACCTTGATGGACTTAGAAAAAGCCATTACGGATGCCTTAAAGTATTCTGACCAAGCTCTGATTGAAGAATTTATTCCGGGAAAAGAAGCCACTTGCGGAGTGGTGGATGATTTTAGAAATGAATTTCCTTATGCTCTTTTACCAGTGGAAATTAGAAAGCCGACTGAGTCCGCTTTTTTCGATTATGATGCTAAATATAGTGGTAAGTCACAGGAAATTTGTCCGGGCGATTTTACCGAAGAGGAAAAATTAATAATTCAGACTATGTCTCAAGAAGCCCATAAAGCCCTTGGTTTACGTCATTATTCACGTTCCGATTTTATTATTCATCCCAAGCGAGGAATTTATATTTTGGAAACTAACACTTTGCCAGGTTTGACTAGTGAATCACTTTTACCTAAATCACTTCAGGCCATCGGCTGTTCTCTGCCGGACTTTTTGGATCATTTAATTAAATTAGCTTTGAAGAAATAGGAAATAAGACTATTTTTTTATAAATTTTTTAATATGTTCAAGTTGTTCAATGCTGTTTACACCCAAAGCTTCATGTGCGGGTATGATAATTGAATTTAATTCAAAACCTTGGTTTTTAGCTATACCTATTATATCAGTAAGGTAATATTCACCCTGTACATTTTTCTTACCAATCTTTGTTATATTTTTTATAAGCCATTTAAAATTAAAACAAAAATAAGATGGGTTTAATTCTTTGATTTCAAGCTCAGAAGTTGTTGCATCTTTTTTTTCAATAATTTTTTCTATTTTATTTTTATCATTTCTTATAATCCTACCAAAATCAAAGAAGTTTTTACGCCAATCACAGAAATCATCTACTACTACAGTACCAAGGGTTACCGGAGATCTTTTTTGTTTTTTGTGTGATTCATAAAGTTTTTCAATAGTTTGTTCGTTGATAAGTGGTTGGTCACCATATAGAACCATTACATATTTTGAAAGGGGAGATACGTCTGAAATGGCTTCATGGACAGCGTGTCCAGTGCCCAGTTGTTGTTCTTGCAGGACATATCGATGATTTTTGCCAAATATTTTTTTAACTTCATCCGCTTTATAACCCAAGACTAGAAGTGGTTCCTTCCTTATTTTTTTAAGAGTATCAAGAAGGTATGAGAGCATCGGACGATCATTAATTTCAGTCAAAACCTTTGGTTTATCACTATTCATCCGGGTGCCCTTTCCAGCTGCTAAAATAATAATCTCTAAATCTTTCATTAGAAAATTATAACATATTTTTTTATCCACTTCTTTCGAATTAAATTTAAATAGGAAATAAATAGAAGCCGTTGGAATTTTTCCAACGGCTTCGGGGTCATCCCCTAGAAGATAATCTTTCCTCTCTTGTCTCGCCAGAAGATTCCTTCTCGACTGTAATACGCCCGATTACAACTCGAGTCTTCGACTGGCTTTCCATCACTAGAATGAAGCCGACCACATCCTTTGCAGGGATATGCCGTCACCAACTTCTTTCCGATCTTGGCTGAGACATCACAAGTCAAGTCAATTTCTCCCGAACAGCCACCTTGGCATTTCATGATTTAATCCTCCCCAGTCTGTTTTTGTGCCTTTTTTGAGCCAGACGATCCTTTTAAAAAGTAGCAGATTAAAGAAATTTTGTCTATGTGGACCTAAGGAGAAACATGAGTACATTTTCGGTCACAAGTTTTTTACTCGCCGTCGCTTATAAAAACTCCTGACCATGACTCGCTACCTATTTTGCTAAATGGGTGCCAGCTCCGTCTTCCGATTCCCTTTAGGACCATAAAATATAATCTTTCAATGCTACTCATTGAAATCATTATTTTATGTGGACCTAAGGAGAATCGGACTCCTACCTCATCCATGCCATGGATGTGTTCTACCATTGAACTATAGGCCCAAAATTTTTAAGCTCTAACTTCACCCACTCACCATTTTGGTGCACTCTGTTGGGATTGAACCAACGGCCTCTCCAATGTGAATGGAGCGTTCTACCACTGAACTAAGAGTGCGGAGTGAAAATGGTGTCTGGGCAAGTCTGAGCTAATCGCCCCTTAATTAGAGCGTCTGATGATTATATCTAAAAATAGAAAAAATAAAAGTCTAAATTAGTGGAATTTTTTTTTATTATGTGCTATATTTTTGCGACTGGGCCCTTAGCTCATCTGGCTGGAGTGAGCTTGGGTTAGGGACCCAAGCGCAAGGCCGGAGCACGACGGTGCGAGGCGTGGTCAGAAAATTTTTCAGTAGAAAAATATTTGTGACACTCATTTGCACAAATGGGGCGCAAAGAAAAGGTAGAATTTTGAAATTGATAGTGTTGTTTGTATTTAATTATAATTGGGCCCTTAGCTCATCTGGCTAGAGCGCCTCATTTGCAATGAGGAGGTGGCA
>CAZAJY010000023.1:0-8926 GCA_964485905.1 uncultured Candidatus Saccharibacteria bacterium
CAAAAGATAAAGATAAGATGATAGGGCTTGTTTTATTACTTTTAAGGAAAAGGGGCTAGGTATTTATATATTTGAGAGTCTATTTGTGAAAAAACGGTGTCAGGTACCTTTTATTTCAAATCTGGGATATAAATATACCCACTTTGTCTTTGGAATATGGTTCTAACGTCGTTCACGATGCGGAGCCAACATAATAACCACTTTATAGAGCGGTTATTTTTATACCCCAGAACAGACGTTCAAGTCTTTGATAATAATATCATTGTGATATAATGAGGGTGTATGAAAAGTAAAAGTGTCCAAGGGAGATATATAATTACCTGGGAAGAAAAATACCCAACTTTTATAGTTGATTTGTTTGCCAGAGCAACCGTAGATTTTCCTAAAATTATAGGTAATAATATTGGCGAATACATGTCTTTTATTGAGGGCATTGATTATGTTGTTAATTTTTATTCAAAAATATCATACGAAAAGGTTAAGAAAGAACATGGCAGTTATTTTTTAAAAAAAGACAGAATAAAAAAATTAATTTCAAAGTATAATGTCCTTATTAAAAAAAACAAGGATATTTTAAATAAAATTAAAAAAATAGATTTACCAAGCATTAATAACAGAAACTTAGGAAAATTATGGAAAGATATTTCTAATTATTTAGTAGAATTGGCCGCTTACTTTCGATCTACTAGGCCAGAAGTAGAGATAGGACCGATAGAGACGTTGAGAAATATACTACTGAAATATTACCATTTAACAGAAATTAATAAAAAGTTGACAATTTTGGCTATGCCCCAAAAATTAGGCTTAATAGAAAGAGAAAGAAGAGACTGGCTTAAGATTTTAAAGAGCAAAAAGGATAGACAGGGAAGAAAAACGCTTTTTGAAAAACATCTTGAACTTTATCCTTCTTTTTATATTAATATTTACAACACAGAAAAAATATTTGAATTAATGGAAAAAAGGTTTTTGCAGAACAAAAAACACTTAAATGAATTAGAAAAGGATATTAAGGAAAACGATAATTCTTTAAAAAAGCTACCGAAGCAACAAAACGAAATAATTAGAAAATGTAAAAATAATAAAAATCTTATAATTTTTTCTAAAATGTTAAGAGACTTTGCCTGGTATAGATTTGAGACAAAGAACATCTGGGCTGGTGCGGAAATTAGATTCATATCAGTTTTAAAAGAAATATGTAGAAGATTCAACGTAAATTTGTTTGATATTTTTAACCTTTACATTTTGGAAGACATATCAGGTTTAATTAAAAACAAGCAAGGGTTGAATAAAAAAGATTTGGAAAAAAGAAAAAAATGTATGGCAATAATTGTTAAAAAAAGAAAGTATGAAAAGATAACAGGGAAAAAAGCTAATAATTTATTAAAAAGGATAAAAAGGAATATAGTTATAGAAAAAGAAATAAAAGGAATGGTGGCTTACCCGGGGAAAGTTAAAGGAAAAGTCAAGATAGTTTTTCCAGTAAGTATGGAAAAAGCAATAAAAAGTTTTAATAAAGGAGATATTTTAGTAACAACAAATACACAACCGTCAATGGTACCCTTAATGGTTAAAGCAGGGGCTATTGTAAATGATATTGGGGGAATTACTTCGCATGCTGCAATAGTTAGTAGAGAATTTAAAATTCCCTGTATTGTGGGAACAAAAACAGCTACAAAGACATTAAAAGATGGAGATTTAATAGAAGTAGATGCTTTTAATGGGTTGGTTAAAATATTAACATAAATATATTAATATTTTAGTTATTTTTTTATGAAAATCGAAAAAAATTTTAATTTAGAAGGGAATAAGGAAAAAGAAAGATTTGATTCAAAAATTTTTTTATCATTTTTTCGACACGGTGAGAAACCAAGTAAAATGGCTGAAGGCTCTGAAATAGGGATAATTCAGGAATCAAGAAAAAAATCTGTTAAAAGCGCTCCTGATTTTGGACCAGAAAATAGAAGGGACACAAAACAGTCTGTTGGTTTTGGGGCATCAAGTTTAAGAACATTAGAAACGGTTGGTTTTGTTATGGGAGGGGTTAAAGATAATATTACAGGAGAAGAGAATTTAGAAGAATTAGAAGAAAAACTTAATGAAAATGTAAAAATCGGGACTAAACTTTCAAATGAAAAGCTTCTGAGTTTTGTTTTTTTTAAAGATTCAAAAGTTGACCAATCTTTAATACAGGCAGCTAGAAAAGGAGATTGGTTAAAGTTTATAGTTGAAAAAAGTGATGATATGGCCCAAGAGCACAGAGACAAAGATGCCATAACTTATACAAGAATATCAGCACAGGTTGCAGAACTTATTATGAAATATGTTAATATTGAAAAGAAATGGGACAAACTAGTAAAAGATAAAGAAAAGAAATATAAACCTACATTAGAACGTTATTTCAGCGCCCCGGCGGCAATAACAGCATTTTTAGCTAAAATAATAGAAAAAATTAAAGGAAAAGAAGAAAGAAATAATTTTGCGAAATTATTGAAAGAAGGATATTTCGGGTATTTAGAAGGATTTAGTGTGGAGATAATAAATCCAGTTAATGGGGATACTGAGAATCCTAAAATTATTGTAAAATATCATAATGAGGATAAGGAAACAGGAGATACATATGATTTTAAGGAAGAAATTAATAAGGATTTATTAATAGAACTAATTAATAGCGGAATAAAATTTGAAGAGGAAATTATTTCTGACAGTGAATAATTGATTCATTTAAACGGTCTATGGACCCCATCTATTGCACAGGGTTACAATAATCCTTCCACAATAAACAACATTTTTGTATTTGTTTTGCTAAAATTTCAGGATACTTAACCGAATTCACTCATTTAAAAGTTCCGAAATCGTCCCATTGCCCGAGCCAACGTAATAAAAAATCTTGACAAAAAATAATTTTTGTATTACTATTTAAACAATAGAAGATGCTAAAAGATTTTTATAATAATCTAATTATTAAATATAAAAATATGAATTTTGAAGACAAAGGATTTAAACTAGAAAAAAAAGATACCGTTCAAGATCTAGAAGCTTATATTAAAAAATACAAAGAAATTTTAGTAACAAAAGAAGAAGTAACGCGATATTCGCCTGTTAATGGACCTTGGTATGGTAAAAAAAACTATTTTTTTGCGGGTGATAGTAAAATATTTTATGTTGATGAAGATATGAATCTGGCTCAGGTTACGATAGATGTTGATAGAATTGAGGTCAACGACTCTATTAAGAATACTGATGGGATAAGATTAGAACTACGTACTTTAGGGTTTAATGAACTTAATCAAAAAGAAGGGAGTAATTTTTTAGGAAGAATGTATAGCAGGTTAGATGAAAGAAAAGAAAGGGAAGAAAAGAATAAAAAAGTCATAAAAACGAAAGAAAAGCCAGAAAAAAAACTCGAAGATAATGGGAAGGAATTAAGAGACTCACTAGAAAAACACCGCTATGATTCAAGGACTGGAGGTGGAATTAGAAAGGGTTTTAGCTAATAAAGATTTCAATAAAGTTGATAGCGGTGACATAATTGCTAGGGAATTTAAAATACCTTGTATAGTAAATACTAAAATTGGAACCAAGTTATTCAAACTCTAGGATTTAGTTGAAGTGGACGCCGACATGGGAACGGTAAAGATACTAAAAAGGAGAGAGTAATCCTTTTTATACCGTTTCATTTTTCTTGTTTAACCCCCGCCAAAGGCGGACAGCCCGACCGAGGTCTGTCATTAAACCCAGTATTTTTCTCCTCGGGAACGCTCTCTGGGATTGATTCCTTAAAGTTCTGGACCGGTATGGGGAGCATCGCTCAAAAAACACCTTATTTTATAGGTGTTTTTGTGTATATTTTGGTTCTAACTCTGGTTGTGTGATTAATAAACTTGTGGTATAATTTAATATATGCAGAATAATAATATTTTTCAAAAAACGTATACTAGAGATACTACTTTAATCATGCAACAATTGTGGATCGAAGCTTTTAATCAAGCTATAAGCAGATTTAAAGTTTCCAAAAATTTTTCTGTAATAGTAGTAGACTATATAAAAAATGGAGTTATTGAGGTTTGGGAAAACTCTAAATTCATTGAGTTAATAAAATCTACATTATTTAAATTTTGTAATGATTATCCAAATGAAGCTATTATTTTATTAAAAGAATATACTAAAGAATTGGATAAGATTGAAAAAATTTGTGGAAAAGACACAGTTTACACAAAAATAATAGACTTGAAAAGGTTTATTTTAAAAATTAAAAAATTGGTTTTAGGTGATCTATTTATTTCATATATTGGAGAAGATGAAAGGCTAGCTGGAAAGGCAAAAGATATCGCTTATCAACTTCGCAGTAAAGATCATTATTTTTTAAATAATAATAGAGTCATTAGAGAATCATTAAGGACAATTTTTCCCACATTGTCAGATTATGTTAATGTAATAAAGTTAGATGAGTTAGATGAAATTCCTTTACTCTCTGAATGCAAACATAGATTTAAAAATTTTGTTTATGCTTCTAACGGATATAGCCATATAGGTAGTGTAAAAGAATATGGAGAAAAAAATAATCTCATTTTTAAGGAAGAGAAGGCAGATTTTGAAGATAAAAAAATCAAAGGGATGATTGCTAACCGTGGTAGAGCTATAGGTCATATAAAATTAGTGTTTTCTACTAGAGATTTGAATAAAGTTCAAAGTGGCGATATCATTGTATCGCCGATGACCACAGTAGATATGATGTCAGCTATTAAGAAATGTTCTGCGATAGTTACAGATGAGGGAGGAACAATATGTCATGCCGCTATTATTTCTAGAGAATTAGATAAGCCTTGCATTGTGGCTACTAAGAACGCTTCCAATATTTTAAAAGATCATGATAGAATAGAGGTTAATGCTGATGAAGGGATTATTTCTATTTTAGATTAATCCGGTCCGAAAATCGTCCCACTTGGGGAGCCAAATCAGGTACATAAATATAGCCATTCGATTGCTATATAATGGTTCTAACGTCGTCCACGATTCGGAGCCATTCAACAAGCTTATAACCCTGAATAAACAGAAGGAATCAATAACCTGACTCCTTACGAGAAGTATGAAAAATTTCTAAAAGTGTCACCATGTGACGTTAACTGTACGGACTCTTGACATTTTTGATTTTTTCACTACAATTTAAGTAAGAAATGATTAAAGGTTGTTTAAATTTAAGTATTAATAATTTAATAAATTTAAAAAAAATAATATGTCATTTAAAAACATACAACCAGAAAATTTAGAAAAAGCTCCAGAGAAAAATCCGGGAAAAGAAGAAGAAAGGTCAGGGGGACCAGTGATACACAGTTTATTAGAGAGTTTAGAAGAAATTTATAAAGAGGATGATTTTGAAATATTAGGAGGAGAAAGGGGGGGGAGGAGAGATGGAAAAATTTTAACGTTGGCAGAGAGAAAGGAAACAGAAACGAAAGAAGATCGTGAAGGAAGAAGATTAAAGCTCCAGGCGTTAGAAATTATAGATCAGTATTGCGATGACGAGGCCAATAAAGACCTTTTTTCTTCAAGTGGCTTCAATAAAGAAGAACTGCGAAAGATTATTAAAGAAAGAGATACGAGAATTCTGTCAATAAAAGAGCGTACACCCGGTAATTTTGTGCAATTTAAACACAAAGAGATAGAAATAATTATAGACGTATATGGAACCTCTTCTTATAGCGAAGATAAAAAATTAGATCGCAAAAAAGCACATATTCTTATTGTCAGTGTCGTTACGGACAAGGGTGATGATTGTATACCTACAATATATATGAGTAAATTTGGACAAGAAGGATAAAATTTTTGAATAAAATAAATTCTCTAGACATCGGTGGTATAGAGAATTTATTTTTCGATCCATCCCCATCAGCAGGACAACCAAGTAGTCTCCTGGGATCGCTTATGCGGCCTTGAGGTAGAAATTCCTGAACCCGAGAGGGGAGCCAGATATTCTTGTGAAAGCGATCCGGGTGCATCCGGTCGCTTTTTTGTTTTTTCGTGGTATAATAAAATTAAACTTGATTTAAGTATTTTATATAATAATCAATTACTAACATATACTAACATACTATTATGAAAATTACTCGTTTTGCTCAATCATGTTTATTAGTAGAAATAAATGGTAAAAAAATTTTAGTAGATCCTGGCGATATTCAGTATCAAGAATTATATCTTCAAAAAGAATGGTCTGATATTGATATCCTTTTAGTTACTCATAAACATGGGGATCATTGTTATATTGATGCTATTAAAAAAATTACAACAAATTCAAAAACAGAATTTTATACTTCTCAAGAAGTTGCTAATACTTATCCCGAAATTTCTCCAAAAATAGTTAAAGAGGGCGATGTCTTGAATTTAGATAAGATAAAAATAGAAATAGTCAAAGCTGTTCACGGTTGGACACCGCTTCTTAGAGGAGAAAAAGAAGTTAATGAAAATATTGCTTTTATTATTGATGATGGAGTTAATAGAATTTATCAGACTAGCGATACCATTTGTTTTGACAATAATTACAAGTGCGATGTTGTTTTTTTGCCAGTAGTAAATCATGGAATAGTTATGGGTCCGTTTGAAGCAGCACTTTTTGCAAAAGCTACAGAAGCAAAACTTGTAATACCAATTCATTATGACAACCCTAAATTTCCTGCTGATTTTGAATTAATTAAAAAGGAATTTGAGGCACAAGATTTAAATTATAAGTTTTTGGAAATCGGTAAAAGTATAGAGTTATAATTTTTTTAGCGTTCCGCATTATATACAATAAACAATAATTCTTTTATTTGTTTCACGATGACTCCAGGATATTTAACAGGATTCTGTTCACTTAAAGGTTTGAAAATCGTTCCATTTAGTGAGCCAAAATTGTATGTTCGACGTTTGTAGCCTCGCCCCTGCGGGGCTCGGCAAGCGCCCTACGGGCGCTAAATAATAAAAATACATGTATACTGAAAAATTTGAACAAATATTGGAAAAGAGGGAAGGATGTGATATTAATGTCACAGTATATTTAATGAGACACCCTCATAAAGAGTCTTATACTGGCGATATTAGTCCGCAGGGAGTGAAGGACGCCGAGGAATTAAAACGGCTGTTTAATAGAGCTCAAAAAATTTTTAATACTGATAGCCGAGAACTTAGACATTCCGGGCAAAAAAGGGCGCGTCGGGCGGCTATGATACTATCGCCAGAAGACGACGGTCAGAATAAACTGCGAGGTAAATTAAACGTTCAGGAAGACGTGCGTGAAGGCTTATGGTTTACCGGATCAGATGAATTTGAAAAAAAATATAAGGAATTGACCAAGGTTAATCAGGGAAACGAAGCCGCTGCGGTCCAAATGACCATTAATACCGGCGATCAGAGATATGATCCGGAAACTTTAAGTTCAGCTGAAATAAGCCGGAATGTCGCTAAGGAACTTTTAGAGATTGTTGAAGAAACAAAAAATTATGAATTTGGCACTAAAAAGCCGATATTACTAATCTCTCATTCCGGGGTTATTGAAAATTTTCTAGTCGATCTCTTAGGAAAGAGAGAAGAAAAATCCAGCCTTAGTGCCATCGGTGGACCGCTAGATTTCTTGGAGGATTTGCGTCTTTATATTCACCGCAAAACACCAACTGAAGCCTCTTTGAAGTATAGATTCAGAAAATGGCAAGGTGAACTGACGGAAAAAAAGTTAAAACAGTTAGCTAGCGCAGAAAAATAAAAAAATATGACATGGAATCGTTTTTATACAAGTAGCGTCGATAAAGTCACCCCAGTTTTAGGCGAGATATCGCTTTTTAATTGTTTTTCAGTCACCTATAAGTTAAGCGGCAAGAAAGAAAGTTATGCCTGCTATCTTGACCGGATAAATAAGGTTTATAGTGAGCATACTCTAACTGAAGAAAATAAAAAGAAAGGAGAAATCGGCTATAAATTTTTTACCAGCCAAAAGAAGGTAAAAAGTTATTTAGCCGATACTATAAATATTATCAGAAGAGTAGATGCTTTGAAGAAAGAAATTGACTCCTTAGATATAAACAAATTAAATATTAGTCAGATTTTAAAATTAATTAGGAAAGCTGAACCCCTTTTTTCCGAATCACTGGGTTATTATTTTATGTCTCAGCCGGAATATACAGACAAATTCAATAAAATATTATTAAAAAAATTAGGAAAACATATTCCCACTAAGGAAGTTCAGGAAAAATTTCTTCTTTTAATTGAATCAAGAAAATCTACTTGTTTAGAGAAGGAAAGGCGGGACTGGCTAGACAACATCCTTATACCGTTTAGAAAGGGAAAAATAAGTATCAAGGAGAGAGAAGTCAGAATTGCCCGTCAGGTCAGTATATACAAATATCTGTCAGCTGGCTCACAGTTTGGTTTATGGGACAAGGCGCATTACAAAAAAATATTACAGGATGAATTATCGAAAGAATTAAGCGGATTAGACCAGGAACTAATCAAGATTAAAACCAAGAGTCAGCGGGTAAAAAAAATAAAGGCGGAAGTCATTTCTCGTTACAGTTTGCCTAAGAATTTAGTGAAAGAATTAGAAACTGTCGAGCTGTTAAGCTGGTTGCGTTTGGAAGCGCATTTGAAGGGTTGGGCGTTTTTACTTTACTTAAGTCCACTATTGGTTGAACGGGCCGCTAAGATACTAAAATTGCCTAAGGAGGACGTTTTTAATCTGACTTACGGAGAATTTTTAGATTTACTTAACGGCCGGTTGAAAATAACGGAAAAATATAAAAGAAGGCGGGGAGGGAATATCCTGACTATTATCACCCCTAAAAAGGGTTTTGAAATTTTTTGGGGCGAAGAAGCCAAAAATAAATATGACATCGAAATAGCCGAAGTCATTAGTAAAGTATCTGAATTTTTCGGTCAGACCGCCAACGGATCCGGCAAAGTG
>CAZAJY010000024.1:0-8662 GCA_964485905.1 uncultured Candidatus Saccharibacteria bacterium
TATTGGTCATGTGCGAATGTTTGAAGAGGCAAAAAAACTAGGAGATGAGCTTGTTGTTATCTTAAATAACGATAATTGGCTAATGTATAAAAAGGGTTTTGTCTTTATGCCCGAAGAAGACAGAAAAGAAATTATTGAAGCATTTAGATCAGTTGATCGGGTAATACTTACTTCTCATACAAAAGACACCAAGGATATATCAGTATGTCGTGAACTCGAATTATTAAGACCTCATATTTCAGCGAATGGTGGAGATCGTAACAGTAATAATATTCCGGAATATAAAGTTTGTAAAAAGCTCGGTATCAAGATGATTTTTAATGTTGGGCGTGGTGGAAAGGTCCGTAGTTCGTCGGAGCTTGTTAAAAATCAAATTCATAATAAAAAGATTAAAAATAATTAAGATAGAATTGGTTGATCTCTAAAAGATAGTTCTTATTGTTTTAAGTAGAATAAACAAATCCAAAATAAAAGAACGGTTTTTTAGATAATACAGGTCAAATTGAAATTTCTTTAAGGCTTCATCCAGAGAAGCGCTGGGTTTATAATTTAACTGAGCCCAGCCGATAATCCCCGGTTTAATAATATGGCGAATTTCGTAATAGGGGATTTGCTCGTATAATTTTACTAATTTGGTTCTTTCCGCTCTTGGTCCAATGAAGGAAATATCGCTCCTGAGCACATTCCAAAGTTGTGGAGTCTCATCCAAGTGGGTATATCTGAGAAATTTACCGATAAATGTCACTCGGTTATCATTCTCTGTTGTCCAAAGCGGTCCATCGTGATCTACTTTCATTGTCCTAAATTTGTAAAGAATAAATGGTTTATTATTTTTTCCCATTCTCTCTTGCTTATAAATTATCGGTCCGGCTGAAGTGATCTTTACTAATAGTCCGATTAGTAT
Organism: uncultured Candidatus Saccharibacteria bacterium; assembly: GCA_964485905.1. GTDB lineage: Bacteria > Patescibacteriota > Minisyncoccia > Phycocordibacterales > GWA1-40-21 > CAIJXO01. The sequence goes on from CAZAJY010000024.1 coordinate 905, forward strand.
GCCCAAGGGAATTGTAATAACTAAAGTTAAAATTATGAGAATTACTTCCAGCAAGCGCTTGGCTGATTCGTAGATACTTTTATTGTCAGTAATTTCTCGGAGAAACCATTCTTCCTCTAATTCTGATAATGGTATGCAACCGAAAAGTGATTCATAGAAATCTGTAAACATCATTATTTCCACTTGTCTTGGTAATAGCTTGTATAATGTTTTTATGACTTCACTATTTTTTAAATATTGTCTGTCAACTATGATTAGATTCACTCCATCTTTTCGAATGGTGTTTCTCAGGGTATCGAATGGTCCATTAAAAGCTTGAAGCGAATAACCTAACTGCGGGTGATTATTTATATGATCGGACACTTCTTTTATTAAGGGTGAGGAGGTGAGGATCAATACATTTGAGCGATGGACCTTTTGCAGAAAGATCTTTCGTAGTAGATAGCGCCAACCGATATCCAATAAGCAGAAGATAATGGTGAGCAACACTAGATTAGCTTTTGGTGTTAATTCAAAAAAACGGCTGAAAATATAGAATATGGTAATAGTAATGAAAAAGCTAATAAGCAGAGTAATACTGACCCCTCTGGTAATCTCTAGAATATTATTGAAAGCCTTGTAGGTGTAGAGATTAGCAATATAGAAGATCAAAAGCCAGATGACTAAGACAATCAAAAAAGGTGAAAAGTGAACTTTAAACTGGGCGACCAAATCAGAATTTCCATAACGGCCGTATAAAACAATCGCCATAGACAGAAAAAAGACGAATATATCGCCTAAAAATGCAATGGCTAGCTTATGCTTTTTGATTATTTCTTTGATCATGTATTAAGCCCTGAATAAGAATTGGCTTAGTTTGGATATTACTCTCCTTAGGATAAAAAGTCTAGGAATTTTAAGGCCATTGATTTTCCAAGCTTTTTGGTCTTCCTGCCAACCTTTTGTTCTCTGTTTAAAACTGTTCCCGGAAACTCCGCCGCCATACATCTTAACTAGGGTCTTAGAAAGATATTTTATATTTATTTTATTAGTTTTTAACAATCTTAGGATGAATTCATAATCAGCTGCTAATTTTAAGTCGGTATTATACAAGCCATATTTATTATAAATTGATTTCCTGATAAATAATGTTGGGTGGGGGATCATCCAGCCATTATTAAATTTTGTTTCGGTATATTCACCAGCGTGCCAATATCTGGTTATTTTTTTCTCATCAGATCCAAAATATTTTATATCACCATACACCGCGTCTATTTTTTGATCTTCAAAAGCCTCCATTACAGTTTTTAATACTTCACCGTTATCATAGAAATCATCAGAGTTTAAAATACCAACAATATCTCCGGTGGCTAATTTGACTCCTTTATTCATGGCATCATAAATACCCTTATCTGGCTCTGAGATAAATTTAATATTTAATTTGTTCTGATAACTCTGAACCACCTCTTTTGTATTATCAGATGAAGCTCCATCTATTATAATGTATTCCAAATCAGAATAGTTCTGTGCCAGCACACTATCTATTGTGCGGGTCAGTACCTTTTCGGAATTATATGTTGGTGTAATTATTGATATTTTCATAGATTTATTTTTTATTTGTTATAACTTTATATGAATGACGAAGGGAATTTAAATGTAGTTTATTAAGTATTAATTTCATTATATTTCTTAAATCATCAAAAGATTTTTTCTTGAAAGTATGAAAACCAAAAGTCTCTGGTAGGGAATCATTTAGCATTTGTTCGTGGCTAAATATAGAAGCTATGGAAACCGGAGCATATTTTATTCCATAATCTCCTAATTCTTTTCGGCAATATATACAAATAACCTCATCTTCATGATATGTGCTGATGTCGGCATTTTTAAAACTTATTTGGTGTTCATTGAAGATATTTAATAGTTTTTTACTTCTTAGAGAAAAACCGCCATTTCCAACTCTTATGTTTTCACAGTCTTTAGTAAAATAGTTGTTTTTACGCCAAGGTGCTCCTATGTAGTCATATTTTAAGAAATCATCAGTCCATTTGGCTGGATTTATAATATAGCCATCATATTGAACTACTAGTGCAAAATCAGAATTTATATAATCAGCTAGTTTATAAAGCATGAACCGGCTGTATTCATCCAAACTTTTAATCTGCTCACATTGTTTAAAAGTAATTTCTAGAGGTAGGCTTTCTGGTTTTTGATGGCTGATCAGAATTACCTCATAAAAATCAATCTCTTTCATGGATTGCTCTAGTGCCCAAATAGTTCCTCCTGTTTTTATAGAGGAAATTGCCACCAAGGTAACTTTTTTTAATTCTAATTTGCTCATTTATTTTGTTAGCCAGTTATTTACCTTATTATACACTCTTTTTACTTTGTCTCTTAGGTTTGGATAGAAAGTAAAAATAATATAAGCAACCGATTTTAGACGTATTACTAGATTTACTTTTTTAGAAAAAATAGTTTTTATAAAGTATTTTTTAGCTAGGGTATAATTTTTATTATTATAATAGTAATAACTTAGAATAATTGAATCTTTTAGTCTATTTGGTTCTACGTTATTCTTACTTAATAATAATTTAAAATCTTGCATCTCCGTTTCTCTATTGTCACTTAAATTTGTTTCATGTCTATTATAATTAATAAGATATTTTGGCACATAATCAAGTTTGTATCCCATTTTTAATATTCTAAGCCACATATCCCAGTCATCTGATACTTTAAAATCAGTGTCAAAAAAGCCCACCCCTTTTAGAATTTTTAGTTTAGTTAGCACACAACTAGATGTATTTAAAAAATTATATTGGAGTAGGTTATCCAGGGAATTATTTTTGTGCATACTATGATATTTAGAAATAGTTTTACCATCAGTAGCATTTTTAATGTTTATATAACAAGTAACTAAACCCAGTTTTTTATCTTTAGATTTCTCAAATACTTTAAGTTGCTTCTCTAATTTCTCAGGCAACCACTCATCATCATGGTCTAGGAAAGCCACATATTCTCCCGTTGCATTTCGTATTCCTATATTTTTGGGTAAGCCAGGGCCACCAGAGTTTTGTGGAGTACTTAATAGTTTTATTCTCGGATCATTTTTTATATATCCATTAATTATTTGAGCTGTATTATCTTTTGAATGATCATCTATCAGTAAAAACTCCCAGTTTTTATATGTCTGAGCCAGCACACCATCAATAGTCCGTCTTATGAACTTACTGCTATTGTAGGTAGGCGTGATTATTGATATTTTTCTCTTATTGCTAGACATTATCTTTTAGGGTGGTTATCGATTTTAATATTAAGAAACCCTGATTTCTTGATTCTTTAAAAAAGAAAACAGCAAACGTAGCCACGGCATAGGAAATTAAGGTTGCAATCGCAGCTCCGCTTATTCCAATTTTGGGTATTAATATTAGGTTAAGTAGTATATTGATTGTGGCCCCTATTAAATTATTATAAAAAGATATCTTCGTTAAGTTTTTTGCTATCAAATACTGACCTGTCGCGATATTAAGTGAAAAGAATATGCCTGCCCATATGTATATTTGTAAGCTCGTTACACTTCCTATGTATGCTGAACCAAATAATATTTTTATCATTGGGTATGCTAAAATCGTTATGGTGGAAGCTACTATAAATAATGGCCAGATCATAAGTGAGTATAATTTTTTCATTCTTTTTTTAAAAAGCAGGGCATCAGTAGTCATTGACTGAACAATAGAAGGAAATAGTGAAGTACAAATAATTGCTGGTATAAAATACCAGACTTCAGATAGTTTTACTGCTACGGCATAAATACCGGCTTGTTCATTATCGAGCATGTTTTTTATCATTACCTGATCTATCCTAGTGTATAGTAAAAAAGATATTCCTGAGAGCATTAAAGGCCAGGAGTCTTTTAAAAGACTTTTTGCGACGGCTATTTTTAATCTCCAGTTTCTGATATGATTACCAAATCTTCTAAAGGAGAACAAAAGAATAAGAGCATAGGTAGAGGCTTCCACTATAAAAACAATTATTAACCAAAATATTCCTTTTCCTAATACAATAACCATAATTTTTAATAAAGTTGAAATTATATTTGCTGTTACTTGTGCTATAACAACTTTTTTTGATAATACTTGTGACTGAAAATATATTTCAATGATATTAAAAGCTTGGGGGATAAATGTGAGAGAAAATACCCATATTAGTCCAAGAGTAAAAATATCTTTAGTAGTAAAAAAAGAGACTATAACAACAGTAAGGATGGCGATAATACTACCAACAATTTTCATATAAAAAGCTGTGCCGATAAGTTCGTCTTTTTTATTATGGTCTTTAATTATTTCTCGGCTAACAATATTGTCTATTCCAAATGATGCCAAAAAACCAAATAAACCCACAAAACTAGTGACATATGCGAGCAGACCATAGTTTGATGGTCCAAGGTAACGGGCAATATAGATACCAATGAAGAAGGAAACCCCAAGTGTGAAAAATCGTCCAAAAAATAACCAACCAGTATTTTTCAAATACTTCTGAAAGCCGGCGTGACGCCACTTTTCCTTGATATAGGGGATAGTGAGGGCAGGTATGATACTCATAAATTTATACTAAAGGATATCATTTTTAGGTCAAATTTGCTATATTTGATTAGAAATGGACCCATATCTTTTAGCTCTCATCGCTCTCATAATTTTCTCTATTTTAGCCATTTTGTTTATCAAAATTTTCGGTCGCTCACCCAACTCCTCACCGGTCGGGGATAATGATGATATTGAATCACCCGACCCCTCATCCCACACCCACTCTGACCCCCACCCCGACGACTTCACCCTCCTTGAATAATAGGAAGCATACAAAGGCTTCGCCTTTGAAGGCGAAGCCTTTGTATTGTATTTGAAATTAGTTATGTTAATATTTGTGGATTATGAGAAATATTAATTTTGCAATCGAAGAGTTTTATCATATTTATAATCGCGGGACAGAAAAGCGCCAGATATTTTTAGATCGAGCTGATTATTTTCGTTTTACGGTTTTATTATATTTAGCAAATAGTGAAAGCCCGATAAATATGAGGGAGACTAGAATTATTGGTCCAAATTATGAAAACTTATCTAGAATAAACCAAGGTGAAATTCTTGTTGATATTGGGGCTTATTGTTTGATGCCGAACCACTTTCATTTACTTTTAAGAGAGCGTGTGGAGGGAGGAATTTCAAAATTTATGTTAAGATTAATGACGGCTTACACCATGTATTTTAATGGTAGACATGAGAGGGTTGGTTCTTTGTGGCAGGGTGTCTTTAAAGCTCAACATGCTGATTCTGATAATTATTTAAAATATCTCTTTTCATATATACATTTGAACCCTATAAAATTAATTCAAAAAGATTGGAAAGAGAAGGGGATCAAAGATATTATCAAGGCTAAAAAATATTTAAAAGAATATAGATATTCGAGCTATTTGGATTATATGGAAGAAAGTAGATACCAAAAGATTATTTTAAATAAGAAAAATTTTCCCGAGTATTTTAAAGACAGTATTGATTTTAAAAAGGATATTTTTGATTGGTTAAGTTTTGATCCAAATAAGTTAGATTTGTAATAGGAAGCACACAAAGGCTTCGCCTTTGAAGGCGAAGCCTTTGTAGTTATCCACAGGTGAGGTGTTGGTAAAATAAAAGGTTTTTGCTAAAATATTTGGCAGATGAAACAGAATATTAGATTTTTTGCGTTTGTATTCGCCACGGTGGCGATATTTTTTGTATCTGGGTTGGTAAATAATAAGATTGTTTTGGCTAATGTAGATAATATTGTTGGAATTGTATTTACTACTGAACCCCAAAATCTAGCAATCAATGAAATTTCTGGAGGAATTACTATTCAAGCTCAAAATAGTTCTGGTGGAGGAGAAAAGATGGATGTGTCAGGGGGAAAGATGACCGTGACTGTTTCTGGAGGAGAGATCTCAACTTCTAAGGATAGTTGGGAAAATATATCTGAACCTTTAACAGTGAATAGTAACTGGTCAAGTCGGACTGTTTATTATAAAAATTCTTCAACTGGTGTTTATATCATTAATGCGACCTTAAATGTCTCAGGTAAAAGTTGGACAGCTAATCAAAATATTACTGTTGGAGAATCTTCGGGCAATACTGGCGGAGATGATGATACCGATGACGGAACGGCAACGACGACGGCGACTTCGACCGCAACAACTACGGCGACGACGACGGCCACAACAACAACTACTACTACAACCACCGCCCATTCTACCGTCGTCTCGGTTCATTATTATCAAGAAGATTTGAGCAATTATGTGGAACCGACAATATTTGAAGTTTCGGCTGGGCGCGATCGTTTGGCTTATGTAAATTTACCAATTAGCTTTGTCGCTAAACATAAAGTCTCGGGTGACTTAGCGAATAGAAAATGTAATTATTTTTGGTCTTTTGGTGACGGTGTTTCTTTGGCCGGAGAAAAGGTAGAACATATTTATAAATACACTGGTGATTATAATATCGTCTTAAATGGAACTTGTGGTGATTTAAAATCTGTTTCGCGAACCACGGTAAAAGTTTTGGAACCTGATTTAACCCTTGCCACTAAAATTGATGGGGCGGTAGAAATTTCTAATCGGGGGAAATATGAAATAAATTTGTATGGTTATAATCTTAAGTCTGGTAATCAAAAGTATGACTTTCCTCTGGATACGATAATTTCAGCCGGTAAAAGTGTGATTTTTCCCGCCGAAAATTTAAGAATTTCCGCGGTGGGTCAACAACTTATTTTGGCGAATATTTCTGGCCAAAATATCGCTCAAACCAGTGCTAATTTTGCGGTAACTGATCTTGAGAATATTATTTCCAAAGCTGATTTTGAAAAATTTGCAGTGGCGTATAAAAAATTAACACAAGTAAAGACAAACACAACCGCCCCTAACCCCTCCTTAACTAATGAGGGGAAAGGAAAGATAGATACATCAGTAGCAATAAATGATAAGATAGAAGGGGATGATATTTCTTTAATTGCGACGGTGGCTGAAGCGCCTAGTTTTGGTTTCTGGAGTAAATTACTTCATCCTATTAGGACAATTAGAGAAGCGTTTTATAAGTAATAATATCAAGGTGAAACCTTGATAAAAAAAATATGAAAAAGAAAATTTTGAAAATAGTTTATTGGTTAATAGGAATAATAATTGTAGTCTTGGCTTCCTTATGGTTTTTAGGTACTTATTATTATTCAATTCAAAACTATTTTATAACAAAAAGTCAGCAACGATATGTGGCCCAAGTGGAAAAAAATAAAGCTCTAATTTTGGAGATGCAGAAAAATGATAATTTTGGTGGCAAAACTCCGGAAGAAACATTGGATCTGTATATTACCGCCCTTAAAGCTGGGGATATTGAATTGGCGAGTAAATATTGGGAGGTTTCGGTTGAAAAGGGTGATCTAAGAATCAGGGAATTGGAAGCTTTGAAAAAAGCAGTTGAAAGAGACGGTAATTTAGATTTGTTTATAAAAGAAGTAGAAAACATTAGGAATCTTGGTATAAAGAAGTTTTTAGAGAATGGTAATGTTTCTTTTATTTTTTATTTTAAAACAGAGAAAGATACAGAATTTAAGGAAATTGTTTCAGGAGAAGAAATTACGACTATTATTCCTAGTGGTACAGAACTTAAGGCGGGTAACGCATTAAGATTAAATCTCTACACAAAAGTCTGGAAAATAATTCAATAAAATAATGAAGAAATTATTTTTATCTTTTTTAATTTGTCTAATTTT
>CAZAJY010000025.1:0-8596 GCA_964485905.1 uncultured Candidatus Saccharibacteria bacterium
TTATTGATTTAGAGAATCAACTTTTAAAAAAATAAATTATGGCATTACATAAAGATTTTCCAAAAGACCCATATGTAATCCTAGACCCTGGTATTAGGTGGTTTCCTGCTGATGAAGATTTGCGAGACACAGATAAAATGCAGAAGCTTTTGCCGCCATTAGTTGCTGAGCTTAGAATAAAAGTCAAAGAATGGAGGGATAAAAATTATGAAGGTGCTAGTGATACTTCTAGAGCACTTTTAAATTGGTGGTTTAAAGAAGACCACATTATTTATAATAGAGACGGTTCATATTTTAATTTTAAATATTATTTCGCCCAGAGAGAAGCTTTGGAAACAGTAGTCTGGCTTTATGAAGTTGCTAAAGTTAAAGATAAATATGATTTAATTAGATATAACTCTACTGGTATTTTAAGTCCTCAAATGTTTATTGAAGATTGGTTGAGATTTGTTATTAAAATGGCTACGGGAGCAGGAAAAACTAAAGTAATGAGCCTAATTATTACTTGGGCATATTTTCATAGACTATATGAGCAAGATTCACAGTTAGCCAAAAATTTTCTTTTAATTACTCCCAATGTGATTGTTTTTGAAAGAATCAAAAATGATTTTGAAGGGTTAAGAATATTTTTTGCAGACCCTATATTGCCAGATAATGGCTATCAGGGGCAAAACTGGCGAGATGATTTTCAAATTACATTACATCTGCAGGATGATTTAAAGAATGTTTCTGACACTGGAAATATTTTTCTCACAAACATTCATAGGGTCTATGAGGGCGATGTTAACGAAGCTGACCCGGAAGACGAAGACACTTCGGAATATTTTCTTGGAGAAAAACCAGTAGTTAAAACAAATGATTCTAAGGTAGACTTAGGAATGATTGTGAGAGATATAGATGAACTTATAGTTATTAATGATGAGGCTCATCATATCCACAATGAAAAGTTAGCCTGGTTTAAATCAATTGAAGATATACACAATAGATTAAAACAAAAAGATAAAAGTTTAGCTCTACAAATTGACCTTACTGCTACTCCCAAGAAAAATGATGGGTCAATTTTTGTGCAAACAGTTTCTGATTATCCATTAGTTGAGGCAATTCGTCAGCGAATAGTAAAAAATCCAGTAGTGCCAGACGAAGCAAGTTGTGGAAAATTGAAAGAAAATCAAAGTTCTTTATTTAGCGAAAGGTATCAAGATTATATTAATCTTGGAATTGAAGAATGGAGAAAAACATATAAGAGATTAGAACCGACAGGAAAAAAATCTATTCTTTTTATTATGACGGATGATACTAAAAATTGTGATGAAGTGGCCGAATATATTGAAACGAACTTTGCCGACTTAAGAGGGGCTGTACTCACAATTCATACTAATAAGAGTGGTGAGATTTCCGAGACCGTGACTGGTAAAAATAAAGAAGAATTAGACAGGCTTAGAAAACAAGCTAATGATATAGATAGCCCAGAAAACCCATATAAGGTTATTGTTTCGGTTTTAATGCTTAAAGAGGGCTGGGATGTTAAAAATGTGACTACTATCGTTGGTTTGAGGCCTTATGCTGCAGATTCAAAAATATTGCCAGAGCAAACTCTAGGTCGTGGTTTAAGAAGAATGTATTTCGGAAGAAACGATATTGAAGAATATGTGAGTGTTATTGGCACACCTGCTTTTATGGATTTCGTTAAATCAATTAAGGGCGAGGGTATAATTTTAGAGAAAAGACTCATGGGCGAAGGAGCAAAGCCAATAGCCCCAATGGTTATTGAAATTGATAAAGAAAATCCCAAGAAAGATATAAAAAAACTTGATATTGAAATACCAGTGATGTCGCCCAGAATACAGAGAGAATATAAAAACCTCGCCAATTTAAATGTTTCCAAATTTAATAATAAAAAAGTAAAGATAAAGATATTTACCGAACAAGAAAAAAGGCAAATAGTTTTTAAAGATGTCGTCGGTGAGCAAGTCCATCATATTACTGACTTAACTGGAGAAATTGAGCCAAATTATCAAAGTGTAATTGGATTTTTTGTTCAAGCTATAATGAGAGAATTAAGGCTCTTTGGTTGTTATGATATTCTATTTGGAAAAGTAAAAGATTTTGTGCAAAATTATATGTTTGAGCAGCAGATAAATTTTGCAGATTTAAATATATTAAGAAATTTATCTGAAGTTGAATATATTAAATTAATTAAAGATTCGTTTAAAAAGGGAATAAATGAGCTAACTGTGCAAGATAAGGGCGATGCTGAAATTAGAAATTATATAAAAATAAGTGAGGCTAGACCGTTTGTTGTTAATGATAAGTCATTTTTAATACCAAAAAAATCTGTATTCAATAAAATTGTTGGGGATAGCGATTTTGAATTAGAATTTTCAGCTTTTCTTGAAGAGTGTGACGATGTTATTTCTTTTGCTAAAAACTTTCAAAATAAAGAAGCAAATGCTCTGAGAATTGAATATAAAAATTCAGAGGGGTTTATAGCGACTTATTATCCTGATTTTTTTGTTAAAAAAGATGATAAAAATGTTTACATAATTGAAACTAAAGGCAGGGAAGAGGAAGATGATAAATTGAAGTTTGAAAGATTAAAAAAATGGTGTAATGATGTAAATAATAGACAGAGTAAAGTAGTTTATAGGGCTTTATATGTAAAACAGGAAGAATGGACAAAAAATAAAGTTAATAATTTTAAAGAGATTATTAGTTTATATAATAAGTAGTATAAAAAATATAAAATATTTAAAAAATAAATATATATGATGAATAGACGTTTATTAATTCATTCCAGGGAAAATGGCATTAGCATGGATTACTGTATTTATAAAGTAAGAAATAAAGAAGAAATTTTATTGTGGGCAAAAGAGAATAAAGACAGGAAGACAAAAGGTTTTAAATATGAAATTGGTTGGTTTAATTATAAAACAAATAAATTCAAAAAAGGGAAAGACTACTCTAAAAGAATAATAAGTAAAAGCGTTGTTAATGATTTTATTTTAGATGCTTTTAAATCCTGGGTTAAAGTGGGTGTATTTTTAAATTTTCTAAAGAAAGGAAAAATTTATTAAATATTTTTTAAAATATGGAAGACCAATTTGTTTCCAAGAAGATGTTTACATTTAGACAGGTTTTTATTTTAATTATAGCAATTGTTTTGGCTATTTCATTTATTGAGAGTAGCTCATGGAAAGAATTTGGTTTAAAGGTTTTATTATATGGGGTAATTAGCGAATTTGTAATTATTTTATTAGCAGAGATTTTAAACAGAAAATAAAACATGTTTTAGAATTAAATACATGAATTACCTAAAGTATAAAGCATCAAGATACGAGTATGAGTCTAGTTTTTTTCTAGCTATTATTGTTGTAATTAGCTTTGTTTTCGGCAAGTATTTACCATTAAAAAATCCTTGGATTTATATTCCAATATTTTTTCTTTGGTTAATTTTTGTGGTAGTCCTACAATTTTTGTCTCAAAAATCACAACAAAATCAGTTTAATTATATAAAAGGTGATAAGGGAGAGTTATTTTTAGAAGGGATATTAAAAAAATTACCCAATAATTATCACTATAAAAGAGGAATAAAATTTAAAAATGGTGGTGATTTAGATTTTTTAGTTATTAGTGAAAATGGAATATTTGGTATAGAAAATAAAAACATTAGCGGTAAGATAACTTATGATGAAAAAAATAAACAATTACTGCGCAATCATTATCCCTTCGACGACAAGTATTTAAAACAATTGAAAAACAATTGCTTCAAAATCAATGAGATTATAAAAAATAAATTAAATATTAATATATTTGTAACTCCTATTCTAGTATTCTCCGGCTTAGGAGTATCCATCGAAACACCCGCGAAAGTAGATGGAGTTTATGTTTTAAGTTCTGACAAGATATTAAATTTTTTAATTAGTAGTAAGAGCGGTATTCTAGATGAACCTACTAAAGATAATATTTATAAATTATTTAACCAATCAAAAAATTAATTATATGTCAAACATTTTGAAAAGGATTTTTTTTATGGAAGTGAGTAAATTTAAAATTAACTACTCCAAGCTCAATCCTCGCCATTGGAAGCGACCGTCATTCAAGAAGATTGTCAGATTTTTTGTTATTCTAGTAATTTTTCTGGGAGCGTTTATTATTATCAAAGAAGAAGTAATGTATCAATTTAGCTGGGGTGTCTATTCAGACTCTGATTACTATGCAGATGAAGATTATTCGGGTTCAAGTGGTGAATGTAACACTTTGGGTATTGAGCTCCATGGAAATATAGTGACTTATATTACACCCGATAGTTTCAACCAAGAAGGTAATCTTATATATGACGAGAGCGCCTCTCAGGATATAGTAGCCGCGCTTGAAAATGCGGTTATCAATGAAGAAATTAAAGCAATTATTTTAGAAATTGATTCCTATGGTGGTTCGCCAGTAGCCGCCGAAGAAATTGAACAAGCTATTAAAAGAGTTAATAAACCAATCGTGGTCTTAGTGCGAGATGGTGCTACTTCAGCTGCCTATTGGGTGGCTAGCGGAGCTGATATTATATTTGCCTCAGCTATGTCCGACGTTGGTAGTATTGGCGTTACCTTTTCTTATTTGGATAATTATCAAAAAAATACTAAAGAAGGACTAACATACAACTCTCTAAGCACTGGCAAATTTAAAGATTATGGCGACCCCGATAAACCCCTAACAAATGAAGAGCGAAAATTGATTATGAGAGACTTAAATATAATTTATGATAAGTTTATAGAAACAGTAGCAACTAATCGTAATCTAGACATTAACAAAGTTAAATTATTAGCCGATGGCTCCTCAATGCCTGGACAAATGGCCCTGGAGAATGGATTGATTGATAGAATAGGAGGAATGACAGAAGTAAAGGAATATTTAAAGGAAAAGATTGGAGAAGAAGTAGATGTCTGTTGGTAACAAGAATTATATTTTTGGTTATTAAGAATATAAAAATATAAAAACGTAAATAATTATTTATATGACTATTAAACTTACATCTAACGAAAAGAAATTAGTTCAATATGCTAAAAAAGCGATAATTAAGTATAATAAGATTCGTCACAAAAAGAAAGGAATTAATACTTTATATTCTTTTTTAATGTCGGATAGTGGAAAAATCTATGATGGTGCCTGCTTTGAACCCAATATTGCCCAAGCAACTATTTGCGGAGAAAGACAAGCTATAGCCAATATGGTTTTGCAAGAAAGCTATAAAGCCGAAATAAAACATATAGTTATTTTTGACCCAGTTCCAGAAACACAACAGAGAAGCACTCCACCCTGTGGCACCTGTCGACACCTTATTTGGCAATTTGGCGCACCAAAAACATCAGTTATTTGTGGACAATATATACAACGTGGTGCTAAATGGGTTTTTCCTAAATTAGAGAAGTATTTTATCAAAGACTTATATCCACACCCCTATGAACCCAAAGAGGGACTATGGGATTAATAATGTTCCATATATCCCAAACTCGGAGCCTGATTGACAAAAAAGTATACTGATGGTATGCTTTTTTGTTAATTAAAATTGTATTACAGAACCTTAAAATTTAATAAAAATGGCAAGAAAATTATTTATTGGAAAACATGTTTCGAAAAAGACTATTTTTGTGATTCTTGAGAAATCTGAGGCCGGGATATTAGTAGAGCCGACCGACAAACCATTTGATGGCTTACTGGGAGGTGAGCAAAAAATGGAAAAGATTTGTACTGCATTGTATAAATTCTATACCAAGGAGATTGAAAAAACTTGTACAGCGGAAAAGCGGTCCAGGATATTTACCATTTCAAATTTACAGTCAGCTATTATGGCGGTAAATTCAGACTCCGGTTTAATGTTCTTGGAGCCATTAACTATTGGAGAAATGGTGTTACTCCACGCCACCTATAAAGTGGTCGGGGAATATATTTAAAACTTCGTCTTCAATAAAATGAGCAGATTTAATAAAATGAGCAGAGTATAAATTTTGCTCATTTTTTATAGTATCCCCGCTCCAATTATATCCCAAACTCCGAGCCAATAAAAAAGAGCTTAATTAGCTCTTTTTTTGTGCGTAGAAGTTTATTAACTTAGATTTTCAGTTTTTCTAATCTTTCTTTTCTGGCTAATAGTTCTTCGAAAGTTAATGGTTCTGGCGGGTATCCACGGCGAACCCCGTCATCAATAAATTTTTTTGCAGCTCTCTTCGCCCCATCCTCTGTTCTAAAAGGATATTCGGCTAGACATACTTGGCCATCAGCAAAGATTTCGTATTTGTATCGATTTTTATCTGATTTAGAAATCATAACAAAAACCTGAAAGTAATAAAACCATCTGCATAGTTTCCAGGTTGCGGATTTTTTCATTTGTCAATTATTGTTCCAACTATATTCTAAACTCACCTCCTATATTGTCCACGGCACCACCTAATCAGGCCAGGGAATAGACCTAAAAAAGCGGTGCCGCTATGGTGCCATAAAAGTGATAAAAATATATAAAAAGTGGTAACGATTGATAACGATTGAAACTCATCAATCACTGCATTTTTACTAGAGTTTTCTTGATTTTTACCTACTATTACTTATTTTCTGGAAACAGCTGAAATCCGGTTCGAATCCCACCCCGGGAGCAAGTAAAAATAGGCTAACATTAGCCTATTTTTAGTATAAAGTGATTAAAATATAAAAACCTGTGACGCTATAATGCCGTAAATATTAGTAAAAAAAGATAATTATCAAAAATTTGTGCCGTTGGATCTCACCCTGGAATGATGTTGACAAAATAATATTGATATGTTATATTATTGCAAGAATACTGAGTATGCCGAAAATCAGAATCAAAGAGAGTAGGCTCATTAAAAACAATAAATAGAATGAACAAAATGAAAATTGCTACGGTAGTCACTATAGTGGTGGCTGTAGTGTACGCAGTGTACCTTTGGGTGCTTAGCAACCTAATCAACCTCCCGGTTGAAAAAACTTTAACCTTTTATTCACATAACTGGTTGGAAGTCCCATTGTCATTTGAAGTTTCATGTTGGTGGAATCTTTTGATTTTTCCGCTAATTATCATGTGTATGGGGTATGTTTATAGTAGCGAAGTGATTGTAGGCAAGGAGCCGCGCGGAGTTAAAGACGGAACAGGCTACAAATACAACGCGAGGTTACATGTATTTATTATGAAAGTACTTTTCATGATCGCGACTCTAGCTATGATGTTTATGGGAGCCGTTATGTATCCATTTTTTCCAGAAGGTCCAATTGGACCACTTTCCTTGCTCGTCTCAAGTATAATATTGGGATTAATTGCTTATATTGGCTTTAGTTCGGCGATTGAGTTTATGTATTCTCTTTTTATTTGGAATACTTTTATATATGAAGATTATTCCGCTGGAGAAAAAGGCCTTGCTGAAACCTATCAAATGAATCTTTCCGCTTTTTCTAAATTAGGATTGATTAAAACTTTACCCTTCTTATTCGGAATGACTCTTGGGTACATATGCAGATTTATTTTTTATGGAAGCCTTATCTTTCTTAAATCCATTAGGATTTCAATTCAAAAACAAGAAAAGATTAGCACTCTTTAATTAAAGATAATATCGAAAGCTCCGAATAACAAGACTCGGAGCTTTTTTATTTAATTCCACCTCAACCATATTCAAAATTTTGAACTTGACAGTAGTATAGTTATTATGCTATATTTTTTTATTACCTTAAAAATTAAACATTAACCAAAATAGTACAGAAATGAAAAAATTCCTGATTACGTATATGTTAATTGCATTATTGTTATCGATTTTCATCATGGCAATAATGACTATATCTTTATTCTCTGACTCAGTGACAATAGTTGGTTGGAGTAATTCAGATATTATTACTATTGATTTATTAGCTTTAGCCCTCTTCATTCTCTCCATTATCGGCGTGGTAAAGCTCGAGAAAAGAAAAATGTAAAAGTAAAATTTCAAATTTACAGATATAATATTTATTACTAACCATCTAAATACAGGAGATTACCCAATGCCTAAAAAAGAAACAGCAGCTGCTCTTACCGGTCGTAACGAATTGCCTTACTCGCCGGTTGTAAAAATTGGTAATCACTTCCATTTTTCCGGAGTGATTCCAAATATTGATGAACATAACAAGTTGATTTCACCAGGAGATATTGTTGGCCAAACTAGGCAGGTTCTCCAGAAAATCGGTGCTTTACTGAAAGCCTGTGGACTGACCCCCAATGATGTTTACAGTGCCACTCTGATGCTTAATGGTTCCATGGAACACTTTCCCCTGGTCAACAAACTTTACTCTGAGTTCTTTGCTGAAGCAGAAATAAAACCCCGGAGAAAAGCTTTTGCCGTTGCCGGCCTGCCCTTTGATGCCATGATTGAAATTGAATTTGACGCCGTGAAACAGGAGTAGGGAATAAACGAATCTCTTCATTAGCCATCTAATACAGATGGCTTTTTTATTTATTACAAAAGCCCGACTTAGTGTCGAGCTTTGGTTTTTACTTATTTTTTTGGAATAGAGGGCAATTTTACTTGCAATCCCTCTTCTTTGAATCTTTCTCGGATTCGTTCCAGAGCTA
>CAZAJY010000026.1:0-8572 GCA_964485905.1 uncultured Candidatus Saccharibacteria bacterium
ACCAGCAAGGATGATAGCTACTTCTACAGCAACCACTACCAAGAGATAAAAATTTTAGGGAGCCGCCTCCAGGGATCGAACCCGGCACATCCACTTTACAAAAGTGGCGCTCTACCAACTGAGCTAAGGCGGCATTATTTAACTATAAAATATCTATTTCTCAATCCGGCCCTCTCCACCCTCAGCCCGTAAAGTTTCTTTGTAATCTGACACGTCCTTCAAGAAAAAAGAAACCGAGCCTTTATTTTTTGTAATATCATGATTATCTTTTTTAGTAAAGAAATGACTTTGCTGATGATCAAAACGCCTCTTAATAGCAATGACTGTTTGTTTAATCTTATTAGTTATCCAAGAAAAAATTATTTTAGTATTTTTAAAATTAATATGACCCCACCACTGTTTTATCTTTAATAATAATGTTCTAATCCAAGAATCACATTTTAAAAAGAAATCTTCTAAAAATATCTTTCGGCCACGAAAAATTTCTAAACTCTTCATCAAAAATAAAAGAGCGATTAAAACTAAAGAAATTATAAAAACAACAAAACTAGTCATAATTATTTTTGACCGACACCAATCCTAGTGAATCTTCCAATTTCTGTCCGTTCACCAAACTTTTGAATGAAACTTTCAATCAAACCCTGAACTGTTACTTCTGGATCCTTGATATATTCTTGCTCTAAAAGAACCTTTTCTTTAAAATAAGCATTTAATTTACCCTCCATAATTTTTGCCTTAATTTCTGCTGGCTTTCCTTCCACTTCCTTAGCAAAAACCTCTTCAGCTTCTTTTCTGATTGCTTCTGGAATATCGGCCATCTTTAGATAAATTGGGTTTGTAGCAGCTACTTGCATAGCAATATTATAAGCTAAAGCTCCAAATTCTTCGTTTTTAGCCACAAAATCCGTCTCACATAGTAATTCTACCAGAGATGCAATATTGCCTGTAGAATGCACATATGAGACTACCCGACCAGCTCCCAAGTTCCGGTCTGCCTTCTTAGCAGCAATTCCTGCCCCTTTCTTTTGTAAAAGAATAGTGGCCTTAGATATATCTCCATTAGCTTCTTCCAAAGCTTTCTTGCATTGCATAATAGACAAACCCGTATTATCTCTTAACTCTTTAATGGTTTCAGTTGTAATATTAGACATATTTTATTTTAAAATTTTACGCTTTTAAAACTTTCGCTTTTTGATAAACCTTAGCAATTTCATTAACAAAGAAAGTAATACTAGGAATAGATGCATCATTAGCGACAATTGGCTGATCAATTAATGTGATATCACAATCAGTATTACATAGAGCAATCACTGGAATCTTCATCACTCTGGCTTCAGCAACAGCAATTTTTTCTTTTTTAGAATCAACAACAACCAAAGCCTTTGGTAAATCTCTAAGAGAAGAAATTCCAGAGAAAAACTTCTCTAATTTTTCAATCTCTCGATCAATCATCAATCTTTCTTTCTTTGTATATTTAGATAATTCTCCTTTTTCTTTTTGCTTAGTTAAATCTTCTAATTTTAATAATCTTTTCTTAATTTCTGGAAAGTTTGTTAAAGTTCCACCAATCCAGCGTCCATCCACAAAAGGCATATTAATTGATTCAGCTGATAACTTTAATGCTCCTCGAGCTTCATTTTTACCACCGACAAAAAGAATTTGTTTACCTTCTTTAGCTAAGGCTGAAACAAAGGCCAGAGCTTTTTCTAATAATTCTTCTGTCTTTTCTAGATTAATTATTTCTGAACGATTTTTAACACCAAAAATATATGGTGCAACACTTGGGTTTCGTCTAGTCTTGGAATAGCCAAAATGCGCTCCCGCCTCAAACATCTTCTCAATTCGCTCGTTATTTACTTTTTTTTCTTGTTCCATATGTCCCAGTAGCTTATCAAATTATGCTTAAAAAAGCAACTTTTAGTCTTCGTCCTCATCCTTCCCTTCAACTGGTTTGCCGATGTTTTCACCAAGATATTTAATAACCTCCCCCGTTCCTTCACCCGAGAGAATTTTAGTAATATTATACCAACTTTGTTTGACCCGGTGATCAGTGATCCGATCCTGTAGAATATTATAGGTCCTAATTTTTTCCGACCGATCAGCGGTCCCAATTTGATCCTTTCTTTCTTTAGCAAATTGAATAGCGTCTGCTTCCGCTTTCTGTTGCTCTAATTTAGCCGTCAAAATCATCATGGCCTTATCTTTATTTCGTGATTGACTACGCTCGGCAGTACAACGTACTTCCAAACCAGACGGTTTGTGAACGATACGTACGGCAGTCTCCACCTTGTTCACATTTTGCCCGCCCTTACCACCAGCCCGAGAAAATTCAATTAATAAATCGGCGGGTTTTATTTCAATGGAACTTTTTTTCCGCACTGGTAAAACCGCAATAGAAGCTGTGCTAGTATGCACCCTTCCGTTCTTTTCAGTCTCTGGTACACGCTGAATACGATGCACACCAGTTTCATAACGAAGTTCCTTATAAACATTCAAACCCTTTATTTCAAAACTCGCTTCCTTATAACCACCAATATCATTCTTTGATTCATCCAAAGGACTAAAACTCCAGCCTTTTATGCCCGCATAACCGGCATACATCTTGGCTAAAACCTCGGCAAATAAAGCAGCCTCATCCCCGCCCACCCCAGCCCGAACTTCCAAAATTACTTC
Source organism: uncultured Candidatus Saccharibacteria bacterium (assembly GCA_964485905.1). Taxonomy (GTDB): domain Bacteria; phylum Patescibacteriota; class Minisyncoccia; order Phycocordibacterales; family GWA1-40-21; genus CAIJXO01. The sequence goes on from CAZAJY010000026.1 coordinate 2,674, forward strand.
ATTAGGAAATTCCTCCTCTTGTTTTTCTTCAGTTAAAATATCTTCCATTTGTTTCCAGATGGCTTCTTTTTGAGAATGCAAATTCACTAGCTCTTCTTCTACCATAGATTTCATACTAGAATCCTTATCAACCATATCAGAAACAGTTTTTTCTTCTGTCTCAAGTCGAATAAACTCATCCGCCAGATAAGTGGTCTTTTTATTATTCTTAAAATCTTCTATTGTCATATCAATATTTTAGCACAACCACCTCGGCTCACAAAGCTTCGCCACTCCTCCTTGACTAAGGAGGAGAAAGCGGAGCTACCTTTGTCAGTTCATATAGAAATCTAATTTCAGTTACAGGGTAAAGATTAAAAGTCCCCTTTCCCCGCCTTAGTCAAGGCGGGGTGTCTGTTCTCACAGACGGGGCGGTTGAATTATTTCTTCTTAGAAGCTGCCTTTCTCGCTTTGAATTTCTCTACGCGACCGGCGGTATCTAATACCTTATCATTACCAGTATAAAAAGGATGGCAAGCACCGCAAATTTCCACGGAAATCGCCTCCTTGGTTGAACCAATAGTATATTTAGCGCCACAGGCGCAAATTGTCTCGCTTTTTTCAAAATATTTTGGATGTATGTCTTTTTTCATAGTAAAAGAATCTTATCATATACTCTTAAGAAAATCAATATCGGTCTGGAATTTCTCAGCTTTAGCAATCACTGAATTACCATAGGAAGTATTATAAGGCTTAGCATTATCACAAGCCCGCCCAGAATAATATCTACACGCCGCATTCCGCTCACCAGTATAAGTACCAACCGAGGCCCCAAGATCAGACATATATAGAGCTGTGGCCATTACTGCATGTTGGGGATCCCAAGGGTTAGGTAGAGAGACTCCTAAAGCTGACTTTAATCTCCCAACAAAAAGTTGCCAGGTTGAAGGAATAAATTGTGATGGTCCCATAGCTCCACCAAAACCGCGACCGACATAATATGTCGCCCCTAGAGGACAAGATACCGGTGTCGTAGCCCAAGTTAATCCTAAACCTTTAGTAATTGCTTCAAATGGAACTGTATCTCGTGGTGCTTTCATTACTTGCTGGAAAGGTGTACCGGTATTTTTCCCCACACCATCTCCCGTGGTCAAATTAGAAATATAACAAGAACCAATATTTTTCCCCAAATCAGATTCTTGAGATAAAATCGCTAAAATCATCGCCGCCCGCACACCCGTTTTACTTTCGGCATAAGAAGCATATTCCAAAGCCTTAGCAAAAGAAATTCCACCCGCATCACGTAAATCAAATAAGGCACTTCTAATTACTTCGGCTTGTCTTTGCCTCTCAGCCAAAACGCTTTGATAATTTGATTCGGCTTGAGTAGTAAAAGTTAAAAGTTGCTTTTTTTCTGTCTGATTCTGACTAATTTGTTGTTTCTTAATTTCTACCTCATATTTAGCATCTAATTCTTGATTTTTCTTAATATCTAAAGTCTCTTTTTCTTTCTGTGTTTCGGTCTTTGTCTCTCTCAAATCTGCAAATAAATTCTGTAATCCTTGATTGACAGTATTAATATCATCAATATCCGTAATTAAATTCCCTAAATCTTTAGATGATAATAAAAGATAAAAAATCGGCTCCATTTCATTTTGATCTTTTTTCTTTAAAAGATTAGCTAAAAGATTTTTATTATTAGCGATTCTTGTTTCCAAAGTACTAATATTGGCTACTTTTTGATTTATTTCTTTATTAAGACTAGTAACCGTAATATTTCTCTGTTTGATTTCACTTTCAGCTTTGGCAATTTGTGCATTCAAAATCGTCACATCACCTTGTAATGTATTTTTCTTAGCTTTAGTATCATCTAGCACTTTCTGCCATTCGGCAATTTCGGTCTGTAAAGCATCATATTCGGCCTCCAATCTAGCTCTTTCTTGTGGAGATAAAGACTGTGCTTCTGCTAAGATGACAAAAGAAAACAATATTAAAATAACAGTGATAAATTTCTTCATCACTGTTATTTTACCATATTTTTTACTTTTTATCCTTCTTCTCGTCTTTCTTCTCAACTTTTTCCTCAGTAGCAGGAGCACCTTCTTCTCCCTCCTTTGCTTCCTTACCCTTCTTTTCTACTTCAATAGTTGAAAGATCAACTGGAGCAGTTTCCACGACTTCTTCTTTTGGTTCATAAACCGAAGCAATGACTTCATCGGCTTTAATTTTTAAAGTGACACCTTCTGGTAATTTAATTTCTTTGGCCATAATCACACTATCAAAAGCAATCAGAGTTGAAATATCCACTTCCAATTTATGTGGCAAGTCTTTTGGTAAAGCTTCAATTTCAATATCATGAAGTACTTTAACCAAAACTGCGCCCAAATCTTTCACCGCTGGAGCAACACCAATAAATTCCAAAGGGACATCCACCGTTAACTTCTTACCTTTTTCAATAGCATAAAAGTCCACATGAATTGGCACATCCGTCACCGGATCCAAATCAATATCGTGAATTAAAACTTCAGCATCAATATCTTTACCCTCTAGAGAAATAACGGTTGATTCACCAGCCGTTTTTAAAGCTTTTTTAAAATCAGCCAAACCAAGTTTAATTGGAGTGGAGGCATCTTTTGGTCCATAAAAAACGGCTGGCATTTTACCAGATTTTCTCAAGGAATTTAAGTTTTCCTTAATATCTCTCTTTTCTACCTTTAATTTAAACATAAAAAGAATTATACACAAAAAAAATTAAAATGCAAATCTCAAAATGCAATATTTATATTTCATTACCCAAGGCCACCTTCAGTAAAAAAAGGATTTCATTTTTTAATTTAGTCTTAATCCAAATCTTGTCTTTATCGGAATCCACCAACTCACCAAGCCCAGATAACATATTTCTATCCGGCAGTCTTTCCACCTTTTTAATAATTTCTCCTAAGATATCTTTATATTTCTTTCCCAGTCTTTCTTCAACTATTTTCTTATTTATCGGCCAATCATTATTTAAGAAAAACCAAACGTCAAAAATATCACGGCTAGTTTTACCAATTCGCTCATACATAGCACAAAGTTTATTAGCAAACATATCCTCCTTAATCATAACCTGCATAGAAATGCCATAAAATTGCAACACTTCATACTTTGAACCGAAATTTCTTCTATTTATCTCCACTTTTATCTTTTTTGAATTTTTTTCATATGACAGCTCAAAAAACAAAGTGAAATACTTTTTCTTTTTACTGACAATTGACCCGTATTTTGAGATTATTTCTTCAATCTGGGAAAAAACAAAATCCTCTTTTTTCTCGTCAAGTAGATCAAAATCCAGATCAACCGAATTACGATTAAGATCGTAGAATAACAAAGCCGCCGTTCCACCCTTAAAACCAAGTAGTGGACCGAGGGTGTTGTCACTATAAATATCCTTCAATATTTTCTGCATAAATCCCTTATGTTTTTGAAAATCAAATTTTGGCATATATTTTTAATTAAGTTCTTTCTTATCCTTTTCTTCCAATTTGCTGACTAGTTGGTCCATCCTTTTATTATCATATATTGGCAAAATATCCTTCACTTTGACCCAATTTATATTAGCTAAATTATCAAAGTAATAATCCTTATTAAGATATAAAACATCCAAAAAAGCCCGCTCAACAGAAGCCTTGAAATACGTGCCGTCTGTTTCAATACCGATTTTGTTTGTCAAAATGTCATCCTTGATCTTTCTAAAGGAATATTTCTGCCCTTCAATTTGCAACTCTCTGGTCAAATATGAGGCAATAAATATTTCTCCATAAAATTGAAAAATTACTCCCGCCTTGGCTAATACCGTTTCAAAACTAACATAGGACGGAGTAAAAATTCTGGTAGACAATTCTTCCTTGTCATAATCCTTATCTTTGGCGTATACTCCCTTACGAACTGGATAGATCTTACCTGTCTTCATATAGCGATATAATTTATTTCTAACAAAAGCAATCTTTGTTTCATTCCAAATAAGAGCCACATCCTTCGTAGTAAAGATTGTGTTCTTTGCTCTAATTAAATCTAATAAATTATTTTTCTTCATATCTATGACTATTTAAACTAATAATAACCAAAAATGACTACTACTAGTTCAAAGTATACCATACACAAATGAAATAAAGCAAGTCTCATTTCTGATTCTCCAACTGCCCTCAATCCCTTCTTAGCTAAGAAGGGAAGGAGAAAGAAAAAAATTTTAATCATTCCCTCCCCACGCCCGCACGGTAGCGGTGGTGCTATAAGTTCTAGTTACATTCAAGAAAGAATCATTGGCATCAATATCGACATTAGAAATGGTAATGGTCATTTGAACAGTACGAATACCCTTAGTCGCACCAATTGCTCCAGTGGTATCAATAAAGCTCAAAGAATGAACTTGTAAATTAGGATTGGTTAAACGACGAGGGACACCATCTCTTCCTTCTTTCTTCCAAACGCTTTGATCTTGCAGATAGAAGACGGTTGGATTTTTTGCTTCATCGCGCATACGGATAGATAACATACTGGTGACGGCGGGATTATAGATAACGGTAGTCTTAGCGATATTAACAGGATTAGTTTGAGAAATAGCACCAGCTGATGCTGTAATATCAGTAGATGGATTATTAATCTGCAAATCAATAGTTTGACCAGTGAGAGCTAAAGTAGTTGAAGTGCTGATCAAATCATAGGTGACATAAAGACAAGTATTAGTTGCTCCAATTGGTAATGTGCCAGTAGTAGTTGCATAATTATTAGTAAAGTTAATAGTACCAGAACCAAAACGAGTGGTGCCTGACGCTGGTTTAGTTGCAGAGCAAGTGGTGGTCGCTTGATAATATAATTTTAGATTCTGAAGATATGTATCAGCCGAAAGAGTACCATTTTGTTTTAGAGTAAGTGAAGTAATATTTGCATCACCACTTGGTTTAATAAAAGTAAAAGCTCCACCTTGATCTTGAGCTGTAGTACCAAAAGTTGTGGTTGCCACTTGAATCCCCGATTTACCAACCGTGATAGTTGGTGCAGTAAAAGTCCAACCAGTGTTGTTACCCGAATCAACTAATCCAGTATAGCCCATAGCATCAATCGCGGTAGCGTTAATATTGTAGGAATCTTGGACGTCTAGATATGAAAATACGCGAGGAGCAGTAGAGGTAGCTAAAATAGCTTGTGCATTATAACTAACAATTACAATCCCCGAGCCACCGTTGCCACCTGTTCCGTTACCACCTGCCCCTCCTCCTCCACCACCACCTCCGGTATTTATTGTTCCATTAGTAGCTATGGTTGTGTATATAATAGAACCACCTCCTCCTCCATCATTACCAGAACCTGCTGTTTGACTATAACCAGAATATGCACCTCCTCCACCACCTCCAGCATAATAAATAGGAGAACCACTAATATCATTTAAAGTTCCTCTACCTCCATTACCTCCAGCACCAGCGGTAGCTGCATCACCATCGAGAGCACTACCTCCTCCACCACCTCCAGCAGCATTACTATTACCATTACCTCCATCACTGACTGTTCCTATAATCCCATTTCCATTGTGACTACTTCCTCCACCAGAACCACCTCCACCAGTAGAACCACTTATACCAGCTGCACCATAACTATTACCACCGCCGCCACCTATCGCGCTTACTAAACCAAAAGAACTACTCCCGCCGGCTTGTGCAATATAAGAATTCCCAGAATTTGCTCCAGTCCCGCCATTTCCAACTACCACAGAAACTGAGCTTCCAGGAGTAACAGTATAAGTTGTACTAGAAACCGAGCTACCACCACCACCTCCACCACCACCATTAACTCCACCACCACCTCCACCAGCTATGACTAAGACTTCTACACTAGTCACACCCACGGGAACGGTCCATGTAGTCGTTCCGGTCGTAGTAAATGATTG
>CAZAJY010000027.1:0-8074 GCA_964485905.1 uncultured Candidatus Saccharibacteria bacterium
GCGAAGATGAAGCCAAACGTTATAATCCGTTTGTTAATTGCTTCACTTTCAACGGTTGGCTCAAGAACGGCTACGTCGTCCGCAAGGATGAAAAAGCCATTCGGTCTTTCATTATCGTTGAGAAGAAAGACAAGAAAACCGGAGCGGTAGTTGAAAGACGACCGAAAACGATTTACCTTTTTTACGAGAAACAGGTTGAAGCGCAAGCTTAATAAATTTAGGAGTTAATCCTTCGGGATTGACTCCTTTTTTTGTATAGACAATGAACATTTTAATATAGTTTTATTATGAAATATTTAAATTCACTGTTTTAACCAATTTTTAGGCTAATAAAGTATTGATTTTTCCCTTGTATTTTAGCAAAAATTGTGTTATTTTGAATTTATAAATAAACAAATATGAATTCATTAATTTACGAGTTGCCAAAAATTATTGATGAGGGCAAAAAAGAGGTAGAAAGAATATTGGAACGCCTCTCTAGCTCTAATAAGATATCACTCCAAACGAATGAGGTTGTTTTGCCGTCTAAAGATAGTGATAACTTGTGGAGCGGACGCCTACCTAAAGATGAAAATAAGGATTGGATGAATCGTCTTGTTTATGGCGATAATCTTTTAGTTATGCAGGCTTTGCTTGCCGGTGACCCTGAATCAGGATTACCATCAATGCGGGGTAAAGTTGATTTAATCTATATCGATCCTCCGTTTGATAGTAAGGCTGATTACAGAACCAAGGTTTCTTTGCCAGGTGTTGATCTGTCTCAAAAGCCGACTGTTATTGAACAGTTTGCTTATGCTGACACATGGAAAGACGGAACTGTTTCATATTTAAAAATGCTTTATCCAAGACTAGCTTTGATGAAAGAGCTTTTGTCTGATAAAGGGTCTATTTATGTTCATATTGATTGGCACATTGGTCATTATGTAAAAATATTATTAGATGATATTTTTGGAAAAAATAATTTTAAAAATGATGTCGTTTGGAGAAAAAGAAATATACCTAACGCTCAATCAAAATTTTATTCCCAGGTTTATGATAATTTGTTTTTTTATACAAAGACAAATAACTATATTTTTAATAAAATTTATGTTCCTCTCGAGGAAAAACAAAAACAACCTTATAGACTAGAAGATGAAAAAGGTAAGTTTCGTTTAATTATGATAGAGGCTAGAGGGAGGCAAGCATCTTCCGGTAGAAGAAGCTTTGAATGGAGAGGAAGAACAGCACAATATTTATATTCCTCTGAAAAACTCGACGATTTTTTTAATCGAGGATATATATATGGAGACGCCGAAAGTGGATATTCTAAAAAACAATATTTAGATGAAGTCGAAGGAATATTAGCTACCAATATATGGATTGATAAAGATGTGTCCCCAATACAGGGTGGTTCGAATGAATTTATAGAATATGATACTCAAAAACCCGAAGGATTATTGGAGAGGATAATAAATGCTTCATCTGATGAAAATTCCTTAGTTGTTGATTTTTTCGCTGGCTCTGGAACAGCTGGGGCTGTTGCTGAGAGACTTAGTAGAAAATGGATAATGTCTGATATAGGAAAGCCAGCCAATTTAGTAATGAGAAAAAGATTAATTGATCAAAATGCTAAACCATTCTTATACCAAGCAATTGGTGATTATCAAAAAGAAGCTTTGGCATCATCTAAGTTATATCGCCGCGTTGGTGATTTAGCCCAAGTTGTGATGCAGTTATTTGGCGCAATACCATTTGTTGATGACCAAAATCCTAATAAAAACTTAGGCTATATAAAAGATAGTAGGACTTTGGTTATGGTTGATTCGCCAAGCAAGCTAACAGGATTAGCAACTTTAAAAAAGGCCGTTGAATATAAAAATTCTTATATGGGTGGTTGGAATAAGGTTGTTGTTTTGGGTTGGAATTTTACTTATGATATTACTGAAGCCATTCAATCTTTAAATGATAATAATCTTGAAGTTCTTGTTATACCTCCAGATTTATTAGATAAATTAAAAACCAAAGCTAGTTATAAAGATCTGATAAGTAGCGGTAAAATTAGATTTTCTTCTTTGCAATATTTATCGATTAAACCAATTCAAGTTGAAAGTGTTGGAGATGATGAAAAAATAACTATTGAATTAGATAACTATGTTTTATTATCACCGGATAATATTCCGTTAGATGATAAGGATAAGGAAAAACTGAAAGAGCTAATCGCTAAAGATCCATTATCTCTCATTGAATATTGGAGTATTGACCCAGATTATGATGGCGAAACTTTTAGAAGTAAATGGCAAGACTATAGAGAAAATGAAGAAAATGATGGTGACCCTTATCACGTTATTAATAAAACGACATTAATAGCACCGAAAAAAGCTAATAGAAAAGTTTGCGTGAAGGCAGTCGATGTTTTTGGTTTTGAAAGTATTGTTGTTGAGTCTTTATAATAAATAATTTAAATATGACCGAAGAAGATTTACTAAAAAAATTATCAATACCAAAAGAGTCTGAAACACTTGAATTTAAAGAAGCAAAAGAGCAGATGTCTATTTTGGGTTCTGATGGAAAAGAAAAAAAGTCTTTGTATGGTTATTCTGTCGCCTTGGGTAATGAGGGCGGCGGACTTTTTATATTAGGCGTTAAAGATAAAATAAATTTAGAACTTGGTCGTCGTGATATTGTTGGCACTAATGCAATTCAAAATATTGAGCAAGCTAAAAGTCAAATATTTGAAAAATTAAAAAAGAGAATTGAAATAGAAGAATTTAATATTGAAAGCAAGAGGGTTCTTGTAATTAAAATACCATCACATCCAATAGGTGAAACATTTAGATTTTTTGGAGTTAATTTAATGAGATCTGGGGAAAATTTAGTAGAAATGGATGATACGACATTACGAAGAATTATAAATGAAGGGCAGATAGATTTTTCCTCGCAGGTAAATACAGAGTTTAAGATGGATGATTTAGACAATTTAGCTGTTGAGACTTTAAAAAATAAATGGGCTCAAAAATCAAGGAAACCGGAATATCAAAATATAAGTAATGAAGAAATTCTTAGAAAATTATTATTAATGCAAGATAATTTTTTAACCAATGCAGCAGTATTATTATTAGGCAAAGAAGAGGTGGTAACAAAATATTTTCCAAATTCTGAAATTTCGTTTGAGTGGCGTTTAATTGGGAATAAAACAGATAGTGATTTTAGAAAGTTTTATCGTCGACCATTTATTTTTCTTTATGAAGAATTGTGGAATGATATAAACGCTAGAAACCAAAGGATTCCTTTTAAACAAGGATTTATTGAATTAGATATATGGTCCTTTGACGAACAATCAATTAGAGAGGCTATTTTAAATGCTTTTGCGCACAGAGAGTATTTTAATCGAACTGAGCCTGTTTTTATTAAAATATCTCCAGAAGAATTTTCTATTAAAAGTCCTGGTGGTTTAGTACATGGCGTAACTACTGACAATATACTGTTTAGCGAGGGTAAGTGGAGAAACAGGTTATTAATGGAGGTTTTAGAAAAAATTGGCTTAGTGGAAAGGGCTGGTATTGGACTTGATAGAATATATACAAAAACTATTTCAGACGGCAAGGGAGCCCCAAACTTTATTGGTACCGACAATGAGTATGTTGTTTTAAATATTCCAGCGAAGGTTCGAGATTTGAATTTTGTTTATTATTTAGAAAAAGTAATTAAAGAAAAGCAAATTGAACTTAACCATGTTAAAGATTTTATTGAGTTAGAAAAAATTAGAGAAGTTGGTAAAACTGATGATAAAAATCGTTTAGATTTCTTTTGGAAAAATAAGATAATTGAAAAAACCGGAGTAGGTAAGGGAATGAAATATATATTAGCAAAAGATTTTTATGAGTTTATTGATAAGAAAAGTGAGTATACAAGAAAAAAATGGTTAAATAAGGAGGAGCAAAAAACTATTATTTTAAAATATTTAAAAGATCATAAAAAAGGCAGAGTCTCAGATTTTGCTAAATTATTTGAAGAAAAGAAGTTGACAAACCAACAAATTAATAGGTTGTTAAAAGAATTGAGTGATAAAGATGTATATTTTGAGGGTCCTCAAAGGTCAAAAAGTGCTTATTGGAGAATAAAAGAATGATATACATTTTGATAGATTTTGAGATACATAATTTAAAAAATATAGTAAATACGGACAATTTATAGCAATTATAAATGATACACAAATAATATTATTTGATAGATTAAAAGTTACATAACGTTAATTATATGCCATCAGCAATAAGCATTGGAACAAGAGATATTCCTCTAAAATTAGCTAATTCAATAACTCAAAAAGTTAACGACTCTTGGGCGAGCGGAGAAATGTTGGCAAATGTTTCCTTAGTCACACAAGATTTATTAAAATATTGGTTTAAAGAGCCTCATACAGATACCAGATATTTTAATTTTCATGAAGGACAAAGACAAGCGATTTTAAATGCAATATATTTACATGAAATTGTTGGCACTAAAAATGTTAAGGATGTTTATGAAAATATAAATTTTGAATTATTACCGAATATTGATGTTATTGAATTAGCAAAAGAAAAATATAACATTCCAAAATATGCTATTAAAATGGCAACCGGAACTGGAAAAACCTGGGTAATGCACGCTTTGATTATTTGGCAGTATTTAAATGCTAAATATGAAGTGGAAAAAAGTGGTAAATTCACTAAGAATTTTTGTTTAGTGGCGCCCGGTATTATCGTTTATGAACGATTACTTGATGCTTATTTAGGTAAAGAAAATGAGGCCCAGGAAAGGCAATTTGATAAATCCGATTTCTTCCAATTTAAAGACTTATTCATCCCACTTCAATATCGAGATGATGTTTTTGGTTTTATTCAAAATAGCGTTGCTAAAAAACATGAAATTGGGACAAAGGTGACTGGAGAGGGGCTAATCGCAATTGCAAATTGGCACCTTTTTATGGAAAAAGAAGAAATGGAGGAAAATGACATTTCTCCATTGGATAGCCCAGAATCAATATTAAAAGACTTGTTACCAATAAGACCAGGAACATCAGGCGGCAACACATTAGACTCTTTAGATTCTAGCTATTTAAGCGGCAGAGAAGTTGATTATTTAGCAGAACTACCAGATTTAATGGTTATGAATGATGAAGCTCATCATATTCATGAAAATAAAGTTTATGGAGAAGTTAAGGAGGTTGAATGGCAAAAAAGTTTGAATAAAATTGCCAAGGTCAAAAGTGATAAATTTATCCAAATTGATTTTTCTGCGACTCCTTATGATGTAACGGGCAGCGGTCACAATCGTGTTAAGCATTATTTTCCTCACATAATTGTTGACTTTGATTTAAAAACTGCTATTAGAAGAGGTTTGGTAAAGACGATTGCTATTGATAAAAGAAAAGAATTTACTGATTTAACTCTTGATTATAATGCTGTCAGAGAAGGAAATATAGTTATTGGATTATCTGATGGACAGAAATTAATGCTTCGAGCTGGATTAAACAAATTAAGAATACTCGAAGAAAATTTTGTTGAATTTACAAAAGATAAAGATGGTGTATCTAATAAGTATCCCAAGATGCTTATTATGTGTGAAGATAGATCAGTTTCGCCATTAGTTGAAGATTTTATAAAAGAAAATGGCTATTCGGATGATGACGTTCTTAGAGTAGATACTGGTAAAAAAGGAGAAATCCCAGAAAGCGAATGGCTAACTTTAAAACAGAAACTTTTTAATATTGATAAGCATCAAAATCCGAAAGTTATTGTTTCTGTTTTAATGCTTAGAGAGGGTTTCGATGTTAGTAATATTTGTGTTATCGTTCCGCTGCGTTCATCAACAGCACCGATATTATTAGAACAAACGATAGGTAGAGGCTTAAGGTTGATGTGGCGTGAACCAGAATATATTGAAATAAAAAATGATAACATTAAAAGGTTGTTAGTTGACAAAAGAGAGCCTAATAATTATTTAGATTTGCTAACAATTATTGAGCATCCAGCATTCGTTCAATTCTATGATGACTTATTAGCCGAAGGCTTAATTGGTGAATTAGAATCTGATCCCGACGGTAAAGATGGTGTTTTAGGTGACATTTTAAGAGTTGGATTAAAAGAAAATTATAAAGAATATGATTTATTTTGGCCATTTATACTTAAAGAATCAGAGGAGGAATTGATTACTGGGGATGTCGGAATAGACAGCCTGGATCCATTCACTGTTTATCCGTTGGAAGATTTAAAAAAGTTTTTTCAAAGAGACGGAGAAAGTTTTGTTTCCGAAGAAATGACTGTAAAAACAAGATTCGGAGAATATACGGTTGATGCTAATTTATTTCAGTCACAAAGCTATAATGAGTATTTAGAAAAAATATTGAATGTCGTGGTAAATAGAATGGCTAAAGTTAGTGTTAGAAAAACAAAGACTTTCCCGGTAATGCAAATAAATAATCTAGAAATAGTTAAGGTTATTGATAGATATATTAAAACTAAACTTTTTTCAGCAGACTTTAATCCTTTTATAGATAACAATTGGAAGGTTTTGTTGTTAAAAAATGGCATAGTTACACAACATATTGTAAAAGAAATAGCTAAGGTTATTATAGATATGCAAAAAAATGTTGAGGTTAGTGATGCTAAGATTGAAAAGAGATATTTTTCTGAGGTCTCAGAATTGAGGGTTAGAGAAAATTATTCACTGGAAATTACTAAATCAATATATGAGCGCTTACCATACCCATCAAACAAGGGCGGTTTTGAAAAGGCAATGTTAGAATATGCTGATTCCGATGGAAAGGTTGAGGCTATAATGAAAGTTAATGAGTATTATCACAATTTTGCTAACATAATTTATATTAGAACCGATGGTTTCTTATCATTTTATTATCCTGATTTTATTATTAAAACGGCTGATAAAATTTACTTAATTGAAACGAAATCGGATAAAGATTTGAATGATTCTAATGTTAAACAAAAGCAGCTAGCGACCCTCGACTGGATTAAGAGAATCAATAAATTGAATCCGGAAGATAGGATGGATAGAGAATGGGAATATGTTTTATTAGGCGAGACTCATTTTTATGGCCTAAAAGATAATGGCGCTTCTATTGATCAAATATGCCAATTAGCTAAAGTCAATGAGGCTCAAGTTGTTGGTAAATTGTTTTAATTATAATTTAATAATATGGAAAAAATTAATTTTACCGAGTATAAACAAAAAATTCTTGACGCTCTAACAAGTAAGGGGAATCTTGGGATTGCGGAACCAGTCACTCTAATTGACGGTTTTATTAATCAGCCAATTAGCAATGAATTATCTGGGAATATTGTTATTGGTGGGCCAGCAATTCCAATGATTATGTTGGTAGGAAATAATACAGGGAGAATTTATTTCTTTGCTTTAAAAGCTATTTTACCAAATATACTTTAAATTTATGGCAACAGAAAATAAAAATACCGTTATAGCCCCAGGTGACGCCAAGGAAAACCTAGGCAGCGAGTCAAAAGATGCAAAGACAATTTTTAGCAATGAGCCTACTAATAAGTATACAGATGAAAAGTTGCCGGCGGAGGTTAAAATTGCAATATCGGACGCAATTATAAAAGTGAAGGATAGTCTAACTGCTAATTTTGTTACAATTTTAGCTATTTTTGCTTCTTTTATAACCTTTCTAGGTATTGAAATTCAAATATTAAAAAACATCTGTGATTTTTGGAGGCTTATTGGTTTTAGTATTTTAATGCTAACAATTGTTCTTGTTTTTGTGTTTGCTATATATATTTTCGTTTCTCAAGGAAGCAAACAGGGTTGGCAAAAAATAGTCTGCATGGTAGCGCTAATTTTTGCTTTACTTGGAGCTACTTTTTATTCATTATCAAAAGCTAGCGATGAATTTGTTTGTAAAATAACTCAATTAAATAATAAATTTGAAGAGTTGGATGTAAAATATAACGATAAGAATAATTTATTTCTAGAAGAAATTAATAGTAGAGTTAAGAATTTAGAAAAACAAGTTAAATAGATATTTAATCTTATTTATTATTAGCCACCCACGTCCGAAAGCTATCCCTCCAAGCGAGCAAGTATA
>CAZAJY010000028.1:0-7895 GCA_964485905.1 uncultured Candidatus Saccharibacteria bacterium
AATTCAATAAAATAATGAAGAAATTATTTTTATCTTTTTTAATTTGTCTAATTTTCCCGCAATTATCTTTCGCTTATAATGGTCCAACGACTCATGCTGGTTTAACGGAGCAAATTGTAGAATTTTACAATTTAAATAATGATATAAAATTAAATTCGGCCGATAAAGAAGCTTTAATTAAAGGTTCAATTGAGGAAGATGAACCGGCTGATAGAGCCTTAAATCATTTTTTTGATCCAGTTCGGGGTATCGGTATAAATAATTATCGAACGTCTGTTGCTTGGGCGTCAGAAATCAATAATGGTAATGAATTTTCTTGGCCGAGAAGTATTGAAAAATATGCTCGGGGAGATCGCGAGGGCGCTTTAATTGGGTTGGGTCACATTTTACATCTAGCTGAGGATTTGACGGTACCTGAACATACCAGAAATGATCCCCATATGGGAGATGGTCCGTTAGGATTAGGAACTGGTTCTAGTATTTATGAGAATTGGGCGATGGAGAATAAAACTAGACAGAGTATGAAAGGAACGGCCGTGAATTATTTTAGAATGGGATATAAAGTTAGAAATTCTGGTGATAATATAGAACAATATTTTGAAACTATTGCTAGTTATTCCAATAATAATTATGTTAGTAATGATACGATTGAGAATAGAGTCTACCAATATGCTTATCCGGAAGTGGTAGAAAAAAGAGATGGTTATGCTTTTGGTAAGGATTATTTTTTTTATGATAGGCATAAATTATATCTTGATTATTTTACAAAAAAAGGTGGTTTTTTTAAGGGTTTGTTAGATCCAGATATTAAGGATTTTTCTGTCCTCGAAGAATATTTTACACGCTTGTCAAAAATGGCAATTTTATCGGGGGCGGGAATCGTGGAGACTTTTTTACAGGAAGCAGAAAGGGCTAGAGAAAAATATTTGGCTGAAGAGCAAAAAAAGCAGGAAGAATTGGCTCGGCTAGAGGCCGAAAGAAATTTGAAAATGACTGAGGGTAGTCTTTTTAGCCAATTATGGTATCGATTAAATTATGCAGTGACAGATACGACAACAGCTTTTGCTGGCGCGATTACTGATTTTGGGCATACTATTTATACTGGTACCTCTGTGGCTGTTAATACTTTAGGTAATGTGGCTAATTTAGCCAATTATACTAATACTGAATTGGCGACGATTGGTGTTCAGAAAGTTGAACAAGGTGTTCAAACGGCAAAAACCGCAGTCATTTCTACCAGTCAAAAAGTTATTTTATATGTGAAAGAAAATAGTCAGAATTTTATAACACCGGCCGTAGCCTATAATCCGCCGACCGTTTCTCAATCTGAATTAGATTCACTTATTTTAGCTTTAGGTCCTGTGACTGGTTCTTCTGACACTAATAATTTTAGTGATCCAGATAACTCTGACAATTCTGAATCAGAAGAGCCAGTTCATCATAGTAGCGGAGGACATCAAGGAGATATTATTGATCCTGAGCCAGAGATTGTTGAAACTGTAGAAATAATTGCTACAACAACTGAGGAAGTTGCCACTACTCCTGAAGAATTAGCTACTACGACTGAAGAAATAGTTCCGACTACAATTACACTTGAAGAGCTAGTATCATCACCGACCGTTTTGTCAGCTGAAAATATTATTAATACTACACCAACCACGACAATTATGTTTTCTGGGACTAGTACACCAGACTTTATTATCTCTAATGATTTTGATTTAATTTCAACGACGACTGACACGGACGGTAATTGGTCTTTATCTATTGAAAATATTTCTGAAGGGACGACGACGATTAACTTTTTTGCTGAGCCGGATATTCTCCACGCTTCATCCACCATTTATGATATCGAGACTAAAGTTACCACGATAATTAATTATCTCAAGTCGGAGCCAACCGAAGTTAATATATTTGTACCCGCTGGTCCAGCGGTCAGTATCTCGGTGCCAGAGCCGGAACAGTGTCAGGATTCACTTTTGACTGATCGCTGTTTGATTACTTCCGATGAATTGGAAATGTCTTGGTCTTCGAATTCGTCTAATCTGGATTATTACACTATTAACATTAATGATGATCCTGACGATACTACTACCACTACAGATACTTCTGGTACTTTGGATTTATATGATGAGACAGAAAATATAATTGAAATTTTTGCTACTGACACAGAAGGGAATGAATCAGACCATATTATTTATGAAGTGATTGTTTATCGCCAACCCATTTATGTTGAACCATTTTGGAGCTCTGATTATATGGGAGCGATTAACTCACAAATAAATTTATATAATAGAACACCTTACGATTTGAATTTAGAGAATTGGTCGCTATCGACTCAGTCTGGTTTATTTAATGTCGATTTGCAAGGACAGATTGAGGGAAGGGGAACATTTGTACTAATCAAAAGTGCTGATGGGGTGGAGATTACTGGTGCGGATCAAATATATGAAGACACTTTGACTCGAGATGACGAGCGTCTTTATTTGAATTATTTCTCAGATATTTTATCTGACACTTTTTTGGGAATAATCGCCGCTTGGTAACTTCCTGGACGGCTTATTTAAAGACTTATCAAGGTTAAACCTTGTTATGGGGTTAGGTTTTTGTAATGCGGGGTTTACTTTTTAAGAAAAGAGAGTAGATTGATGTTTGGTTTGTTCCTTTTGGCGTGGAATTGACATAGAAATAAGATGGAGGAGAAAATATGTCTGAACAGGGTGAGGATAACGTGGGTGTGCATCACTCCGTTGGTTTCAAAGATTTTCCTTCCTTGAGAGAGAAAGGGGAAAATCGTTTGCGAACTTGGCGCTTTGCACAGCCAGGTGTTTTGAAGGAGGGGGATATTCTCGCGACGGGGCGTAGGGTAATGGATCCACCAGAGAAGGTTAGTACCAACGGTGATTTTTTGGTTCGCTTATCTGGTGGCGGGCCCGAAGGTCATTTGGTTAAAATTCCAGCCGAGATTCCTGTGGCATTGCTTGTAGGGAAGGATTTTATCCCGGCGGGCTATGTCGACAATTGATTCTTGGATGGTGTGTGGCCCGGTGCTAGCAAGCAACCGGGCCACTCTTTATTTGATTTTTTTAGGGCCTTATGCTAGTATCTTGCCATAAGCCAAAGACAGCAGATAACGTAAGTTTTAATCGCCCTGAATTAATTGAAGGGGGTCTGCCGAGGTCACCTCAATACTTTTTAGTATTTGTCGGCTTAAAAAGGTCGATAATTTTTATCTAAAAAATAAAATGCCTATATCAAAAAACAAAAAGAAAGAAATCATTGAGAAGGTCAGCGATCTTCTTAAGGATGCAAAATCAGTTGTCTTTTTTAATTTCAAAGGATTCAATGTGAAGAATACAATTGAAATGAGACGAGCTCTGCGAGAATCAAAAGTCGGTTATTTAGTCGCCAAGAAAACTTTGGCCAAGAGGGCTTTTGATGAAGCAAAAATTACCGGTGAAATGCCAGTGATTGTGGGTGAGACTGCTATGGCCTATGGTGCCGATTTAACGGCGCCGGCGCGAGAGGTTTATAATTTCCAAAAGAAATATAAAGATAATCTCTCCATCGTCGGTGGAATCTTTGATGGTAAATATATGAGTCAGGAGGAAATGATGGCTGTGGCCCTTATTCCTTCACAGGAGACTCTGTATGCGCAGTTTGTGAATGTTATCAATTCACCAATTCAAGGATTGGTTATGGCTTTGGATGGTATCGCTAAGGCTAAAACATCTTAAGGATGTTCGCCCGATCAAATTTTAGGAATTTGATTTAGGGAGAAAACAGTTTAATTTATTAATTTAATAATCAGGAAGCAAATTATTCCAAATTATTCGCGCTTCACCCTCTCTGCGGGGGCTCCGACGCGACGAAAAATTTGAAATAATTTGCTTCCTTAAGAAAAAATAAAATGGAAAACGAAAAAGTAGAAGTTCCAGCAAAGTTCAAAGATATCGTGGAGAGCATTGAAAAAATGTCTGTCCTTGATTTGAATGAGTTGGTAAAATTATTAGAAAAGAAATTTGGTGTGTCAGCCGCCGCTGTTGCCGTTGCTGGTCCAGCTGTTGCTGTAGAAGCTGGTGAGGAAAAGACATCATTCAATGTTGAATTGACTGATGGTGGTGCTCAAAAAATTGCCGTGATCAAAGTGGTCAAGGAATTACTTGGTCTTGGTTTGAAAGAAGCTAAGGATATGGTGGATGGCGCTCCAATCATGATGAAAGAAGGGATGAAAAAGGAGGAAGCCGATGCTCTTAAGAAAAGGATTGAGGAAGCCGGTGGAAAAGTGACCTTGAAATAATAGGTTAAAGAGCCCCATAATATTGCAATTATTCGCGCTTCACCCTCTCTGCGGGGGCTCCGACGCGACGAAAAATTTCAATATTATGGGGCTCTTTGCTACTTGAATAAAATCTAAAAAAGAGTAGTATTTAAGTATGGAAACACTATCAAAACTATTCAGCGGTGAGGGGCGGGTGAAAATGATGAGATTATTTTTATTTAATCCCGAACAGCTTTTTTCTTTGGATCAAATAATTGCTAAAGCTAAGGTATCAAAAAAAGAAGCTAAGTCAGAGATTGAAATTTTACAAAAAGCGGGGATGATTAAAAACAAGAAATCAATCCAGATTTTTCAAGCTAAAAGGCGAGATAAGATATTAGAGATAAAAAAGCGAGTGACGTGCTGGTATTTGGACTCAGAATTTGAGTATTTATTACCCCTACAGAATCTTTTAATTAACACTCGGCCATTACGATCTAAGCAAATTTTAAAAAGATTAGCCAATGTGGGAAAGTTGAAAATGGTCATTGTGGCCGGTGTTTTTATCCAAAATCCCGATAGCCGAGTGGATTTATTGGTGGTGGGGGATAATTTAAAGCGTGGCTCTCTAGATCGAATTATGAAGACCATGGAGGCCGAAATTGGCAAAGAACTGACTTTTGCTTCTTTTGAGACTGTTGATTTCCAATATCGCTTAAGTATGTATGATAAGCTAGTTCGCGATATTCTAGACTATCCCCACCAGAAGCTATTGGACAAGTTGAATCTTGAGATAGAATAATGTTATAATATGGAGGCAAAAGAGAAAGGAGAAAATGGTCGAAATAATATTTTCTTCTGATCATTTCGTTTATTATTAATTTAATTTTAAGAATAATTAAAAAATGTCAAATCTTTATACTTGGGGAGACGTCCTCAGAACATCATTTCAAGATCTTTGGATTGGTGTAGTAAATTTTATTCCTAATTTTCTAGCCGCCGTTGTTTTGTTTTTGGTTGGCTGGTTAATTGCTGTTATTTTAGGTCGCTTGGTCGCTCAAATTATTAAGACCGTTAAACTAGATGTCGCTTTACGTGGTGCTGGTTTTGATAAGGTAGTAGAAAAAGCTGGTTTTACTTTGAATTCTGGTGTTTTTCTAGGTGCTTTAGTCAAGTGGTTCTTCATAGTTGTTGCTTTGGTAGCTTCTTTGGGCATCATCGGCTTGACCGATGTCACTGCTTATTTAAGCGAAGTCGTTCTTAGTTATTTACCAAAGGTGATTGTTGCTGCTCTTATTCTTTTGGTTTCAGTTGTTATTGCTGAAGCCGTTAAGAAATTGGTAGTAAGTTCAGCAAAAGCTGCTGGTCTTACCTCAGCTAATGTTCTAGGTGAGATCTCTAAATGGGCTATCTGGATCTTTGCTTTTATGTTTGCTTTGTCACAATTGCAAATTTTAAACAGCTTTATCCAACCATTGTTCATCGGTATTATCGCCGCTATCTCTTTGGCCCTAGGCTTGTCCTTTGGTCTTGGTGGTCGCGATGCTGCCGCTCGATATATTGAGAAAGTGAAAGATCAAGTTTCTCATCACTAGGAATAGCTGGTAGCTTTTTAGCTAATTAGCTTGTTAGAATCAAAACAAAAAGGCCCGGCCTTGGGTAATCCCAAAGCATGGTCTTTTTGGTTTTTGGGTGGTTGTTTTCTTTTTTCAAAAGGCATATACTATATTTATAGAATTTTATTAATAATTAATATAAAAATATGAGTTTAAAAGATGAAGGAATTCCAACACAGGATGTGGAATCACAGAAAGCGAATATCGCACATTTTGTAGGGCATTTATTATTGATGTCGCGTTTGAAAACAGCAGATGGTGAAAGTGCACAGGAAACCAAAAAACATTATCTAGAAAATCTTAAGTCTCACTCAAGTGGAAGTTTAGTTGATGAAGTTGTTGTGATGATAGAGAGAGCTAATTGGGATACTAAAGAGGGTATAGAAGAGTTTGCCACTCTTTTTGATGAGTTTATTAAGAAGAACTAAAACTAAATCTAGCCCCTAAATCAGGGCTATTTTTAATGCTTAAATGGGGGATTTAGAGGGAGGAAATTGTTTTTTAACTGCCTTCAGTCAGACCACCCCTGTCATAAGAATGACGTCCCCTCCTAAGAAAGGAGGGGAACAACCGCCTTGTCAGCAGACTGACATTCCTCCTTGACTAAGGAGGAAGAAGCCACAAAACATAACGAATCGAGATCGGCTTCCCCCGCCTTAGTCAAGGCGGGGTGGTGAGGCTTTGCGAACCGGGGCGGTTGTGTTACTTGCCTCTATCTTCATTTTTATGCTAATATAGCAATATGAAACCATACACCTACAGAACAATTATTGAGAAGGACGGGAAGTATTTTCATGGCTATGTGCCAGCGCTTTTAGGTTGTCATACTTGCGGAAAAACCATTGAAGAGACAAGGAAATATTTGAGGGAAGCGATTGAGCTTTATGTGGAAACTTTAATGGATATGAAAGAAAAAGTGCCAGAAGATAAAGGGGTAGAGAGCATCGAAACTATTTTCATGCCAATTAGAAAGTCTTATGCCTAAATTAAAACCTACTAAACCAAAAGAGTTAGTAAGGATTTTGAAAAGCATTGGTTTTGTGGAGGTTCGCACTAAAGGTAGTCATTTGATAATGAAAAAGCCAGATGATTATTTGGTGGTTATTCCGCTTCATAATAAAGAAATTCCGACCGGAACATTATTGGCGATAATCAGTGATGCTGGGTTGAATAAAGAAGAGTTTATAAAATTATTGAGTGAATAAAGAGGTTGTTTTATTTCCCCCAATATCCTATACTATATGTATAGAATTTTATTAATTTAATCAAAAAATATGGAACCACAAAAAATTTCAATACTAACTAAAATAATTTCAATTCTTTCTTTTTTGTCAGCACTGATTTCTGGGTTTTGGTCCTTCTGGTTTTTTGCCTTTTCTGGTTTTACGCCAGGTTTTTCATTCAGTGAATTATCAGACATTGGTATATTTTTTGTTATAGCTGTGTTTTTGGTGGTATTAGGTATTTTTACTTGGAAAGGTATGAACTGGGCTAAATATCTAGCTTGTTTATTTATTATAGGTATTTTAATTTGCTCATATATTTTCTTTAGAGGTTAGAGATTCTTCCTTAAATCTAGCCCCACTAATCAGAGCTATTTTTAATGTGTAAAAATTGCTTGACTTTAAAAAGCACTTCCTATATACTACCCCCACACAGATATGTTTATAAAAATCAACTTAAAGAAGCGGAAAAAGTAGTCAGCGTCTTTTAGATGTTGTCTCACCCGACCGCTCCAACGAGCGGATTTTTAATTCAGAAAGAATGTTGTTTGATAAATCAATTCTATCGCAACACACCAATTTAATGTTGGGTCTTTTATAGTGTTGTAGGTAGACAAGGTAAAAGTAAACGTTGTATTAATTTTTTCGCCCGCGTGCGGATTGATTTTATGCAACGGATTAAGATTAAGTATTTTCACTTATAGCGAAGACAAGTTGAAAAATTTGATTTCAAAGTAAGTAAAAAAGATTGTGGTTTTTAAATTTCCTAATAGGAAATTTAAGAGTATATGGTGGATG
>CAZAJY010000029.1:0-7736 GCA_964485905.1 uncultured Candidatus Saccharibacteria bacterium
GGAATCGAACCCACATCCCTTGCGAGACACGATTTTAAGTCGTGCGCGTATACCGATTCCGCCATCCGGGCAAATATTTATTTTTTAAAATTCTACCATTTAGTAGCGATAAAAGCTACTATTGAGGCCTGGGGCGGAATTGAACCGCCGTATAAAGATTTTGCAGATCTTTGCCTTACCACTTGGCGACCAGGCCGGACGATTAAAATACTAACATAAAATTCAAATTTATTAAAGTTAATTTAATATTATCTCATCAATCCTTTGGCGGTGTTTTTCCCCACGATCAATATCAAAATGAAAGAAAGGCATACGACCAGTCTTTATTTTTTTATTCATATATTCGCGAAATTCGCCTAATTGTCTTCTAGCAAATTCAAGGGCCACGTCTTGTTTTTCTTCTGGTAAGACAGTAAATAATACAGTCGCTTCTTTTGCTTCATGAGATAATTGTACATCAGTAACAGTTATTAATGATTGTCCACTAGATTCACGTTGCAAAAATTCAGCTGCCCATTTATGGATTTGATCTTTTAATTTTTCGTCTTTGAAGGTCACAGCCATATTATTTTTGAATTATTTTAAATGCTTCGATTTTGTCTCCTGGTGCTGGTGTAATCACCGATTGTAATTGGCAACCAAATTCTACACCCGAACGAACTTCACTAGTTTTTTCTTTTTGTTGTTGTAATTCCTTAATTTTACCACGGCCGATTTCATTTTCTTGTCTCATAATTTTAACTTCATCACCAACCTTTATTTCACCTTCTTCCACCCGAGCACCAATAACATTTTTATCTTTTGTTGCGCTAAAAAATTTTAAAATTTTGGCTCGGCCGGTCATTTCTTCCACCTCTATTTTAGGAGTTTTATTTTCAGCCATTTCTGCTAGCCATTCAGTTAATTTATAAATAATATCAAAGTTTTTAACTTGAATATTGGATTTTTCAGCCGAGGCGAGGGCTTGGGAATCAATTTTTACGTTGAAGCCTAAGACCAAGGAATCAGCTTTTCCCGCGAGCATATTAATATCATTTTCGGTAATATCACCAACACCAAAATGAACAACTTTTACTTTCATACGATCACTTTTAATTTTTTCCAACTCATGTTCAATGCCCTCAATAGAACCAGTGACGTCGGCCTTAATAATAACATTAATAATACCAGTATTTTCTTCTTCCTCAATAGTCTCACATTTTCTTATAATTGGTTCATTATAATCAGAAGCATATTTTAAGGCACTTTCTTTATCAGCAAAAGTGAAAAACTTATTACCAACTTTAGGTAAACTATCAAAGCCGATAATTCTAATAGGGGAAGAAAAGGTCGCCTCAGTAATTTTTTCTCCTAAGAAATCTTCCATGATTCTTGTCGGCGCAAGAGTCTTTCCACAAGCAATAAACATACCACTTTTTATTGTGCCATCTTTAATAATCATTGTAGCTGATATACCTTTTTTCTTATCTAAATTAGCCTCAACAATTACGCCTTCGGCATTTTTATTCTTATTACCATTAAGCTCAGACATTTCAGCTACCAGCAACATTAAATCTAAAAGCTCATTTACTCCTTGACCAGTTTTGGCCGAAATTGGCATAAAAGGAACTTCACCACCATAATTTTCTAAATAGATTTCATTTTCTGCTAAATTAATTTTAGTTCTTTCAATATCAGCTCCTGGTTTATCAATTTTATTTATCGCTACAATCATTGGAGTCTGGCTTTCTTGTATGCAGTGTAATGCTTCAATGGTTTGTTTTTTCACGCCATCTTCAGCTGATACAACCAAGACGGCGATATCGGCAACACTGGCTCCACGTTGACGAATTTTAGCAAAGCTTTCGTGCCCAGGAGTATCTAGAAAGGTAATTTTCTTATTATTATGAATAACCTCATAGGCAGATACTTTTTGTGTAATACCGCCAGCTTCTTTGTCTACAATATTAGTTTTACGAATATAGTCTAGGAGGGTACTTTTTCCATGATCAATATGCCCCATTATACAAATTACAGGGGGACGCTCTATTTGCTTTTGTGCGTTTTCTTTGACCATATTGTTTTGTAAAAATGAAATTTAAACGAAAAACGTTCATGATTTTATTTACCCCGAATTTAATTGAGGGGCTTTTTTATGGAATCTTTTGCTTTTGTCATTGCCTCTCTCTCTTCAGGGGTCAATTCATATTCAGAGATTAAATTTTTAACCGGTTTAGAAAAAATACTTATATGATCACGCGAATACATACTAGAAATAATTACTCCGTCTTTTTCTTCATTTAAGAAAGCGGTGGCAAAGCTTTGATTTCCTCCCGAACCGTCTCCTTTGAAAGGATTAAATCGGACAGTACCAACACCAGAGACAGTTTTCTTTAGACGATTATCGTGGTCTTTAAAAGTTTCTTCAGTATTAGTTTGGAATTTTTTAAGCTCAGCTATTTCTTTGGTGATAAAAGACATCGCATCATCAAGGTTTTTAGTTTTACCAGCAAGGAGTTTTCCAAGCTTATTTTGTAACCAAATAACCCAAATAAATAGAATGATTATAACAATAGCCAGGGCTACTAATGTATATATTTCAAGATTCATATAGTTAAGGATTATACCGCAAAACTCTGTCATTTGCAAAGTTTAGAACTTTTGCTACTATGCCAGTATGAAAGAGATGATTTATTTGGACAATACAGCGACGACCCCGGTCAAGCCAGAGGTGGTTTTGGCGATGAAGCCGTTTTGGAATAAAAATTTTGGTAATCCTGGGTCCATTACTAAACTAGGAGTTAAAGCTAAATTGGCTGTAGAAAACTCTAGAAAAATAATCGCGGAATATTTAAAAGTCAGACCACAAGAAATAATTTTTACATCAGGTGGTACTGAGTCAAATAATTTGGCGATTTTCGGTTTAGTAAATAATTTGGAAAGAAAAGGAAAAAAACTTTTTGATTTACATTTTATTACAACTAATATTGAACATAGTTCGGTTAGTGAATGTTTCAAGGAACTAGAGAGAAGGGGAGCTAAAATTGATTATTTAAAAGTAAATGAAAAAGGATTAGTAGAACCAAAAGATTTAAGAAAATTAATTAAAAAAAATACTGTTCTCGTATCGGTTGGTTACGCCAATAATGAAATCGGAATAATTCAGCCAATAAAGGAAATTGCTAAGGAGATTCGCCATGCTAGGAAATGTTATCAAGGTAAAACCTTGAATCGGGAAAAAGGTTTCACCTTGGTATCTAATATTTCCCCCCTTTTTCATACCGATGCCAGTCAGGCAGGCTTATATTGTAATCTGAATATTAATGAGCTAGGGGTAGATATGATGACTCTAGATGCTCAGAAAATTTATGGACCTAAAGGCATTGGAATTTTATTTAAAAAAGCTAATATAAAAATTTCACCGATTATTTTGGGCGGAGGACAGGAGAATGGTTTGCGGTCCGGAACAGAGAACGTGCCGTTGATTGTCGGGATGAGTCGAGCTTTAGGATTAGCCAGAAATAAATATGAAGAAAAAAGTAAAAATATAAAAATAATTAGAGATTACTTTTGGCAAAAAATTCAAAAAGAAATTCCTGAAGCCATTTTGAATGGTGATTTAGAAAATCGTTTGCCAAATAATTTAAACATTTCCATCCCAGGAATTGATTCAGGATTTATGGTTTTGTGTTTAGATGAAGCGGGTATTGTTTGCTCTACTCGTAGTGCTTGCTCTCATGACGAAGATGGTTCTTTTGTCGTCCGAGCTCTCGGACAAGGATCGTCCTTGTCAGAAATTTTAGCAAAGTCCACTCTCCGTTTTTCACTTGGTGAAGACATTACTAAAAAAGAGATTGATTATGTAGTGGTGACTCTAAAAGACCTTATTTCTAGGTCTAAAATTAGATTCTAAACCAGATACCCAAAAATGCTTGACAAAAAAGGTGATAGGTGCTATGCTTATTAATAGGTAATCAGTTTCGAAACAGTTCATCAACCGCAGAGAAATCTGCAGATAAGGAGAAAAGACCATGAAAACCCTGTATCAAAAAGGTGATGTTCACGTCCAGCTGGATGAAGCAACCGGGCAAGTTTCAATCATGCAAGGGATGCTTCTGGCTAAGACGTGCAAGGAAGGAATCACTCTTCAGAATGGTGCAGTCGATGAATCCGCAATTCTCGGTCAGCACGACGGAGAGGATGGGTTCAGGGTCTCGATGCACAATGGTTCGTGGGATTGGGTTCCCGCCGAGGTTGTGCCGAGCCGAAGAATTATTTGTACCAGCACACTGAGTGATGCCTGGGAGAGGCCATCATCGAGGTTAAAGATGCCTCCCGGAAGGATGACATGGTGTTGAAAACAAGTCCACTTCGTGGGCGGGAAAAAGTTTCCGCTTCCGAGAGTGGGCTTTTTCTTTTGATTAATATTTAAATTTCCTTGCAAATTATAACTGAAATTATATAATTAGAAATGTAATGTTTTACACTTATGTATTAAAAAGTCTAAAGAACCAAAATTTATATACTGGGTATACAAATGATTTAAGAAAAAGGATTAAGGAACACAATGATGGTCTATCAGGATTTACTAAGAAATATTTACCATATGAGTTAATATATTATGAATCATGTTTAGATGAAGGGGACGCTAAGGCAAGGGAAAAACAATTAAAATCAGGTTACGGAAAGAGATATTTAAAATCAAGGTTAAAAAGATTTTTAAAGAGAGAATTTAAGGAGATGGATCCCGTTTAATGTTCTAGGGGGGATATTACGGCAAACACCTTGAGTTTATTGAGTAATGTGATAGAATTAATTAATCGTTTATTATTAAAACATCAAACGGGATGGATATGGAAAAACTAACAAAACAACAGATCGTGTTAGTTACTCTCTTAGTGAGTTTCGTAACTTCTATTGCCACTGGAATTGTGACTGTGGCTTTGATGGATCAGGCTCCACCGGGTGTGACTCAAACCATTAATCGAGTGGTGGAAAGAACTATTGAAAAAGTGGTGACCGAACCGGCTCAGAATAATAATGCGGCTGCGGTTATAACGCGCGAAACTATTGTGGTAAAAGAAGATGATAAAATTGTAGAATCAGTAGATAAAAATAAAAATAGTATTGTTCGAATTTATACAAATAATAGAAATGAAGAGAGCTCTCAAGTTTTTGTTGGTTTGGGAACAATTGTATCAAAAGATGGTCTAATTGCTACAGGTGATGTCTTTGCTGATCAACGTGGAAAATTTCTAGTGACCGTTGATAATACTAAATTTTATGATGTTCTTGTTTTACCTAAAAAAGATGGCCAGCAATTTTATTTCTTAAAGGTGGTTCAGGATGAAAAAAATCCAATTACTTTTGTACCAGTAATTTTTTCTGATTCCAGTGTCTTAAAATTAGGTCAGACCGTTATCGCTTGGGGTGGCCAGACGCAAAATGCTGTTTCTACTGGTATTGTTTCTAGTTTAATTAGTACCGATGGTGTGACTAATTCTGATATGACAGCGACCACTAGTCCTGGAACAAAAGAAATTGCAGCTATTAAAACTAATATAAATTTGATAGACAGTTTGTCTGGTGGTCCATTATTGAATTTGTATGGTGAGGTGGTTGGCATCAGAGTTAGTTCAAGTTTATCTGATTATAATTTTCTTCCTTCTAATCTCTTAAAACAAGAGGTCTCTAGTTATGCCGCCATTCAATAATTTTACAAATAAAGCCAAAGAAGTAATTAGGCGAGCTCATGAGCTTGCTATTGAGCGTGGTCAGAATCATGTTAATTCGACACATTTATTAATGGCCCTGATTGCTCAAGAAGAAAGCTTGGTTTCTTCTATTTTAGATCGTCTAGAGATTGATACAATATCTTTGACAGATATTTTATTGGAGATGATTGATAGTATTTCTCCTAGTTCCAATATTTCTTCACCAGCCGTGCAAATATATTTAACACCAGATCTTGCACAGATTATTGAAATATCTGGTAAGATTGCCAAGGAATTAAAAGATAATTTTATTTCTACTGAGCATTTATTTATTGGAGTGCTAGATACACCAAGTTCTGCCCATGATGTATTGAATCGTTTTAAAATTAATCGTCCCAAAGTCGTGGCAATTTTGGAAGAATTCAAAAAAAATAATATTACCGAAGCGCCTGTTGCTAAGAAATTTAAATCAATTCTTAAATATACTAGAAATTTAACCAAATTAGCCAAAGAAAATAAATTGGACCCAGTGATTGGGCGTGATGCAGAAATTGGAAGAATAATTCAAATTCTTTCTCGTCGAACTAAGAATAATCCGATTTTGATTGGAGAAGCTGGTGTCGGTAAGACTGCGATTGTAGAAGGTTTAGCTATTAGGATGTCTACTGGTGACGTGCCAGAATCTTTAAAAGATAAAGAATTAGTCTCTTTAGATTTAGGTTCATTAATTGCTGGTACTAAATATCGTGGTGAATTTGAGGAACGCTTAAAAGGAATTATTAAAGAAATTGAGAAATCTGAAGGAAAGATAATTGTTTTTATTGATGAAATTCATACTATCGTCGGGGCTGGTTCGGCTGAAGGTTCTTTGGATGCTTCTAATATGTTAAAACCCGCTCTTTCCCGAGGTGAATTTAGGACCATCGGGGCGACAACAATTAAAGAATATCAAAAAATTGAAAAGGATCCAGCCTTAACTCGTCGTTTTCAAACCGTTTATATTAATGAACCATCACTCGAAGATGCCATTGCCATTTTGCGTGGTTTAAAAGAAAAATATGAACTTTATCATGGTGTGCGTATTACTGATGATGCGATTCTTGCCTCGGTTAATTTAAGCTCTCGTTATATTACGGATCGTTTTTTACCAGATAAGGCAGTGGATTTAATTGACGAGGCTGCTTCGGCATTAAAAATTTCTCTAGAAAATATGCCTCCGATTTTAGAAGAAACTCATCGTCGAGTTTTACGTTTGGAAATTGAACGTGAGGCTCTAAAGAAAGAAGCTGAAAGTGGGGACCGAAAAGCTAAGACACGAACAAAAATAATTGAAAAAGAAATTGCGAATCTAAAAGAAAAGACGGCGGAAATAGAGTTGAAGTGGAAAAATGAGAAAGAAACTATTACGGAAATTAAGGCTATTAAAAAAGGTTTGGAACAGGCACGGATTGAAGCTGAATCTGCTGAAATGCGAGTAGATTTGGCTACAGCTGCAGAGATTCGTTATGGACGTATTCCACAGATGGAGAAAGACCTAGTCATCAAGGCTAAAAGATTAAAAATCCTGCAAAGTTCTCGTCGGATGTTGAAAGAAGAAATCGGGGAAGAAGATATCGCTGATATTGTTTCTCGCTGGACTGGTGTGCCAGTCACACGAATGTTGGAAGCTGAAGCAGAAAAACTCAATCGAATGGAAGATGAATTGAAAAAAAGAATTATTGGTCAAGATGAAGCAGTCAAGAAAATTTCTGATACCGTTAAACGATCGCGAGCGGGAATTGCTGATCCTAATCGACCAATTGGTTCTTTCATTTTCTTAGGTCCTACGGGTGTCGGTAAAACCGAATTGACCAAAGCTTTAGCCGAATTTATGTTTGATGATGAAGATGCTTTAATTCGGGTAGATATGTCAGAACTTATGGAAAAACATTCCGTTTCTAAATTAATAGGTTCTCCTCCGGGCTATATTGGTTATGAAGAGGGTGGTAATTTGACGGAGAAAGTTCGTCATCGCCCTTACTCGGTTATTTTATTTGATGAAAT
>CAZAJY010000030.1:0-7496 GCA_964485905.1 uncultured Candidatus Saccharibacteria bacterium
TTTATGAAAAGCAAAAAAAACCTTTTAGAACAACTAAAAACGTTGTCCCATTTCAACAAAAACACCGTATATCAGCTTGGTAAACAATTGGGGCTTAAAGATACCACAGTTGATACTTATATCAGTCGATTTTTGCAATACAAAGAAATTATACCACTTAAAAAGGGGCTGTATGTATCTACAGATTTTTTTGAAAAAAACAGAACAGATATTTCATATTCGTTTTATCTCGCTAATATTATTCGCACACCGTCATATGTGAGTTCTTGGGCCGCTCTCCAGTATTATAATCTTGCTACAGAAGTAATTCATTCTGTTACTTCAATCACGCCAAAAGTCACAAGAGAATATCAGACAAAAGCCGGTAATTTTGCCTATCAGTCGATTAAAAAAGATTTGTTTTCAGATTTTTCTTTGGCTAAGGGAAAATTTGATTTTTATATAGCTTCGCCGGCAAAAGCATTGTTTGATTTGTTGTATTTCAAAACTCGTCAGTTTCGAGGGGTTAAATCTGAGACAATCAAGGGGTTAATAGAAGAATTGCGAATAGATATTGATGAAATGGATAAAACGGAACAAGAAAAATTTTATTCAATGATTAAAAAACTTACATGAGCGAACAGATATCCACAATCTTAAAAAGAAAACTCGACGACCTTTCTGCTTACGGGGGAATTGACGCCGAAACCCGTCGCAATGCCCTAAAAGAAGAGTTGCAGTTTTATGTTCTCAATTTTATTTATCATCATCCAGAATATAACAAATGGATTATGTATGGAGGTTCCGCACTTCGTATAATTCATGGCCTTGATCGCATGTCTGTTGATTTGGATTTTGAAGTTTCTCACGCCATAACAGAAAAGTTTTTGGAAGAGTTAAAAAAAGAGGTTGGATATTACTTTGTAGATACTTATGGCGCTGGTGCTGATTTTCTCACAATAAAAACCACCACCGGCAGAGGGTTGCTTTTGAAATTTCATGTCGGCAAAGAATTAAGCCTCGGTCATCCTTCAAATCAGGTTCATGTAAAAATTGATTTGAATCACTTTGTTGCTCCTAAAACTGTAACTGAACGTCGACCAATAAATCGTGATCAGCTTTCATTCGTTATTTTGACTTATAACATGGGGGCACTTATGGCGAGCAAGCTGGCCGCTATTTTCTTGCGTGGCACTCGTGGCATAGGCGATGCTCTTTATGAAGAAAAAGGACGCGATATTTATGACTTGCTTTGGTATATGGGCAAAAAAGTCGTACCAGATTTTGATTATATGATAGCCAAAGGTATTGATGAAAAAGACCCGCGTGCTCTTTTTGATAAGCTCACACTTCAGATAAAAAAAGTGAGTGACGAGAACCTTAAAAACGATCTATCTCCTTTATTTGTAGATCCGACATTTATTACAAATTGGCTTAGAAATTGGCGAGAGAGTTATTTAAGGCTTTTAGACGAATATAAAATCCGTACTATTAAGGAACTTGGACAGATAGCCATTCATCAGGACTTTCATTCTGACAATTTTTCTTTTATCTATTGGTATAAGACGGAAGATCGCGGATTGATAAGAATTGTCTATACTATAAGTGATTATTGGATTGAATTTCGGGATGGCGAATTATTGATAGAGGTGGATAAAAAAATTGAGGATAAAATTAATTTTGCCAGCAATGGCTCTAGTTCGAGGCCGGAACCACAGGATAAGTTAAAACAGTACGCCACACTTTTTTATCAGAAAACAGAAAATTATTTCAAAAAAACAAACCATATAATGCTCGGAGATAGTATACTTACTAAAGTTATCCGAATGACGGCCGACAATTTGAATCAGAAAGAGCAGATCGTGCTTAATAAATCAGCTCTGCTCTCTTGCGAGCTTGATGATTTATTAAAATAAATATTTATTTTGTTATTCATTATTATGCTGTATAAAAAGAGCGTTTCTGTGAAGATGCTTTTTTTCTGTAGTCTTAAAGTCTGAAATTTACCAAAATTTTGACGGGATTATTGAGGAAATTGAGAAATGGGCGGAATTTTTAAATAATTAAAAAAGTGCCTCTATTTCAGAAGCACTCTAAAGGTAATTGTTAAATTTTAGAAATTAGATTTCCTGACTAACCACAAGATTCCGCTAGCAATTGCCCCCATAATCACGCCCCCTATAACTATATAAGCGATATTTTTTGTAAGACCTGCCCATAAAAGTGTAGAAAGTGATCCACCGCTAATTCCTAAAATTACATAACTCCAAATTGAGTTTCTCTTTTTATTTACATTTTCTTCCATAACAAATAATTTTAGATTGTTAAATTACATTGAATTTACGTATTCATCAAACTCGCCACTTCTGACCAGACATGAGCAATCTCCGAACTTCTCATAATGAGCTTGTTCGACTTTATGCTTTTTTAAGAAAGCGTTTTTAATTGTGGCGTTTTTTGTATTCCCTAGGCGCCCATTTGTTTTTGAGGTATAGGCGCAGGTTGCGTAGGTCCCGTCCGGATATGCTGCCAGTCCGTTGTATGAATAGCCACATTTTCCGTTAAAAAATGTTAATGGCCCGCCAGATTCTGAGCATTCCTTAATTATTTTTATATGATGGGCTGAATTAGACTTGAGGTCTCCCATTAGGATCGGCCAGTTCTTGACTGCCCCTCCTTCGTAAGCTAATGGATTGCAAACAAAATATGTATCATCGCCGAAGTGGTCTTTTATCTTTGCTATTTCGTCTTCGTTGATTTTACATATAGTTGTAATTATCGCCGTATTAACTATTTTTACACCATTTTCGTATTTAATGGTGCCCCTATAGAGATCAATGCAATTTTCTATATTCCCAATTATTTTTTTGTGATAATCGGGGGAATACATTTTTGATTTTGGCTTAGCCATTATAGAAAATTTGTAGGGGTCCAGGGAATCAAGAGACATCGCGACAACTGCGTTGTTATCTTTTAAATAGTTAATCATATTAGAATCAAGCTCAAAACCGTTTGAATAGACAATCGGGGTCAGGCCTTTTTCCGCCGTATATTTAATTAAGGGGGTGGAATGCATATGAGTGAGTGGCTCGGCCAGTCCGGCGAAAATAATTACTTTTCCGCCCAGGTCTTTTGCTTCATCAATTAAAACTTTTCTTTCTTGAAGCGATAGATAAATAGGGTTAAACGATTTCATTGGCACATCGTCATCGTTAAAACACTTCAAACATGCATGTGAGCAACCAATATATTGGTACAGTAAAGCCAGATAGATAAAATCGTTGTTTTTGACTTCTTTACCTAGGGCTAGCGAAAAATATTTTGGCGTAGCATTAAGAGTTTTATCATTTGTCATATTTTCTTGCCTCCTACTTTACTCAGAGGGCTTTTTTAAATTGTTAATTAACTGAATATATGGTAATTTGTCAAACTTGCTTGACAATTATAAATATATATTATATAGTAAATATTGTAAAACTGTCGTCGTCAGGCGACGAATTATAATTAATTTTTAATAATATGCTAAGCAAAATACTCAAAGAATTGGGGTTTTCTGATAACACCATTAAAATTTATAACCGCCTAATTGAAGCTGGCTATTCTTCGGCTCGACAATTGGCCGAGAATCTTAACCTACCCCGGCCGACCGTTTATGATAATTTAAAATTGTTAATGGATAATGAATTGGTCGTAGAAAAGACAGAGGAAAGCAAGAAGCTTTTCAGCGTGGATGATATTAAAAATCTAAAACATTTAGTCAGCTCTAAAATTGAAGAACTAAAGAATAATGAAAAAATAATTGAAGAATTATTACCTGGTTTAAAACTAAAAACTAAAGCCTTGGAACCAAAAATTAAATTTTATAATGGCTCAGAGGGAATTAAAAAAGTCTTGAAAGATTTATTATGGTATGAAAATATCGAAACTTATACGATGTGGCCAATTAGCGATATGGTGGAACTCTTAGGTGAGGAGTATATGGCCAATCTAAACCGTCGACGTATTAGACAAAACATTTCTATTAAAGGAATTTGGCCAAGGAATAAAATGGTTGATTTTAAAAAAAGCCCTTACCTCGGAGTTGGTAAAGGGCATTTACGAGAATTAAGATTGGCTCCCGCTAGTATGATCTGGGATATGAGCTATTGGTTGTATGCGGATAAGGTAGCCTTCATTTCTTCTAAGGCCGAAAGTTTTGGTTTTGTGATTCATAGTCGAGATTTTGCCAATTTAATTAAATCTCAGTTTGACGTTATTTGGCAATTATCTAAGCCAATAAAAGAGCAAACACAACATACGGATGGCTTTCTCAAAACTATTTAAGTAACCAAAAGAGCTCAGTATAACTAAGCTCTTTTAATCCGTAGTCCTAAAGTCTGATATCCACAAAAATTTTGACGGAATTATAAGCGAAATTGAAAAATGGGCGGAATTCCTTAGTTAAAAGAAACCTAAATTATTAATCGAAATTCCTCCAAAAAAATAAAATATTGAATTAAATTTATTATAACTTGCCCCCAGAAATATCAAAGAATCTCTCAAAAAAACTTGTTAATTTATTTATTACGCTATCACGCTTTTTGGTACGTTCGCCATTCGGAGAAAAACGAGATACGGGTGGTAAAACTTTAGCGATTGCCGTCCCAGTTGTAGCTACGCTGCCGTCACGGAACGAATTTCTTATAAATGTATAAGTTGCATCATAGTCAAGATTCTCGTTTGTAATAATTTTATCAAGTTCTTCAATCTTCTTCTTTTCAACAAACTTCTGCCAATCCTCATCAACCACTGAATGCACATCGAGCGATGAGATGAAGTGATTAATAAGGTCTTTCTTGTTGCGTAATTCAACACTGGAATCTATCGCCTTGTTAATATCAATCAAAAGCTCACGATTTTTAATATGGTCTTCGTGATATTTTTTGATAAGCCCTAATACATAATCAATATTTATCTCCACTTGCTTAATAAGCTCCATTTCAAATACTACATCATCATTAACATTTTCTTTACTTTCTTCCGTATTCTTACGAAATTCATTATAAATATCGATATACGCACTATGATAATCTTGAGTATCACGCTCGGTTAGAATCTCATTACCAGTAAATTCATCAAAAGTTGTTAAAATATTACGTAATCGTAAAATTGCACCGTAAAGCTTAATAAAATCTTTTTGATTCTGTTCTCCGACGACCTGTTCCGTAATAGGAAATCTTTCTAATAGTTCCGCCACCAGGCTGGTGTATCCACGCACTTCTTTCTCTCCGTCTTTATAACCACGGTAATAATCGTTATATGCTTTAAGAAGCACAATACCGCTGGCCTCTTTATCGCCAAAAAGTGATATAGATTCATTAGTTGCTTTTTCTAAATTACGAAAACAAACAATATTACCAAATGTTTTTACGCTATTTAAAATACGATTTGTTCGAGAATAAGCTTGTAGAAGTCCGTGTAGTCGAAGATTTTTATCTACCCATAAAGTATTAAGCGTTGTCGCATCAAAACCAGTCAAAAACATATTAACTACAATAAGAATATCAATATCACGATTTTTTACTCTTTGACTAATATCTTTGTAGTAATTTTGAAACTTATCAGACGAGGTATCATAAGATGTGCCAAATATCTTATTATAATCTTTAATAGCTTCATCTAAAAAGTCTCTAGAGCTAACGTCTAATTCGCTAGTGTCATCTGAATTTTCATCTATCATCCCGTCAGCATCCTCTTCGTTTACTCCAAAACTATAAATTATCGCTACCTTAAGTTTTTGGTCGCTTGGTAAATCGGTAAGTTGTTTTTTAAACTCGGCATAATATTTCTTAGCCACATCAATCGATGAAACTGCAAAAATAGAGTTAAATCCAGCCAGTCTCCTGTCTTTTATTTTATAAAAGCTATTGCGTTTGGTTTTTTGGTCAAAGTGTTCTCGAATATAGCTAACAATATTAGCTAAACGTTCGGGTGCAGAGAGTATTGCTTCACGATCAATATCGCTGACTTTTTTGTCTTCAATATTCTCGGCTTCACGAACAGTCGAAATATAATCTACTTTAAACGGTAAAACGTTTTTATCGGCAATGGCATCAACGATTGTATAGGTATGCAGTTTATCGCCAAATGATTGTTCGGTAGTTTTCAAATCTGGCCGACCACCAGAAGAAGCGTTAAGGGCAAAAATTGGTGTGCCAGTAAAACCGAAGAGGTGGTAATTCTTAAATGCTTTTGTAATTGCGGCGTGCATATCACCGAACTGCGAACGATGACATTCATCAAAAATTAGTACTACGTGACCATCAAAAATATTATGGCCAACATTTCGTCCAATAAAATTATCTAATTTTTGAATAGTTGTAATAATGATACGGGCATTAGGGTCTTCTATCTGACGTTTTAAAATTGCAGTGCTAGTATTGCTGTTAGCCGCACCTTTTTCGAACTTGTCGTATTCTCGCATTGTTTGATAGTCCAAATCTTTACGGTCAACAATAAACAATACTTTATCTACACTAGGCAATTTACTAACCAGTTGTGCTGTTTTAAAACTGGTTAAAGTCTTTCCCGAACCAGTAGTATGCCAGATATACCCACCAGCTTCTAACGTGCCAAGTTTTTTATAATTTGTGCTAACTTCAATTCGACTTAATATTCTTTCCGTGGCCACTATCTGATATGGTCGCATAACCAAAAGGAGGTGGTCAGTGGTGAATACACAGTAACGTGTCAAAATATTCAAAAGAGTATGTTTGGCAAAAAATGTCTTAGAAAAATCCATCAAATCCGTAATTGGTCGATTAGTAGCATCCGCCCACCAACTCGTAAATTCAAAACTGTTGCTCGTGCGTCTGCCCTTTTTTGCAACACCCTCGTTAGCTTCTTTAATATGTTGCAAGCGAGTAGTATTACCATAATACTTTGTATGTGTTCCATTTGAAATTACAAATAACTGGACATACTCAAAAAGTCCAGAAGAAGCCCAAAAGCTCTCACGCTGATAGCGATTAATTTGATTAAAGGCCTCTTGGATTGCCACGCCTCGACGTTTAAGCTCAATATGAACTAAGGGCAAGCCATTCACAAGCACCGTTACATCATAACGATTGGAACGTTGGCCGTCTTCTGTCGCATACTGATTGATAACCTGTAAACTATTATCGTGAATATTATCTTTTTTAATAAGATATACATTTTTTACCGTGCCGTCATCACGCATCAAATTCTTAATATAATCTTCTTGGATTGTGGCTGTCTTTTCTTCAATACTTTGGTTGGAATTAGCAAGCTCACCCGAAAAAAATCGTTCCCATTCAGCATCCGTAAAAGAAAAATCATTAAGTTTTTCTAATTGTTGTCTTAAATTTAATAATAAGTCAGCCTCTGAAGTTATAGTTATATACTCGTAGGCTTGCGTCTCAAGTTGCTTAATAAAAACAAGCTCAAGTTCAGTCTCACTTTGGTAGTGAGCAACTCGTATGCCATTCGGGGTATATTCAGACACCACCGTGCTTTGA
>CAZAJY010000031.1:0-7455 GCA_964485905.1 uncultured Candidatus Saccharibacteria bacterium
GCAAAGGTTATTTCATAACCACAAATAAATTTACGCTTGAAGCCGAGCAGTTTGCCCAAGACAAACCGATAGAGTTAATTGATAGCTTAAGACTTGCCCATTATGTTCATTTGGCGGAGAAAGCCAAAGACAAAGAATCTATCTAATAAAAAAATTAGGAAAATAAATTTATGACAAAAGAAGAAATAACAAAAATATTCAACGATTTTTACGCCGAACATAATTTTGAAAAACATGAACAGGTTTGGAAAAATCAAAGCGAAGAATTTCGGCAATTTTGGCGTGAGAAAGTTATTAATGATAACTACCCGGCATTATCAGAAGCAGACATGGATTATGTTATTAGGTTTTTTGATACAAATTCTAAGGGTGCAAGAGAATTTAGGGAAAATGGTGGTGAACACGCTGGCAAGGCTGGCATATATCAAGGAATGTGGTACAGAGCTCTTAAGGGTTTAAAGAATAAAAAAGATATAAGAGAAATTCTAAACCAAATTTTTGAGGCAAAAGACGAAGGTCTTAAAATAGATCTTATTAATAAATTAGAAAAAGTAAATCAAGGAAATGGAAATGGTTTGACTGGTAGGGGTGCCGTTATTCTAAATGTCCTCCTTTTTACATATAGTCCTGACAAATATTTATCTATGCTTCTATTAAGTCATCGGTTTGCTCTTATAGATTTTTTTGGACTTGGTAATCCAAAACAGTATAAAACTTATGGGGAGCAAGTTATTAAGACAAATAATGATATTGTTCTGGGATTTAAAGAAAAATATGGGGTTGACACTACCCCTATGGCATTGAGCTATTTTGTTTATGAGTATCTTGAAAAACTTTATCATTGGAAAAAAGCTGTTGATTTCAATCAAGAGACAGCAGATGATGTGAAAGAAGAGGATGAGGATACAGGCGTTCTTCCATTAACTTCTGTTGATAAAAGTGGTTTTGTTCTTGAAAAACACCTTGAAGATTTTTTGGTTGCAAATTGGGAATCTACCGAACTCGGTAAGCTGTATGATCTTATTGAGGATGATGGCGACATGGTCAGCCAGCAATATCCTACAGAAATCGGTAATATTGATTTATTGGTTACGGAAAAAGAAAGCGGAGAATATGTGGTTATAGAATTGAAAAAAGGCCAGACAAGCGACCAAACCGTTGGCCAATTAACCCGCTATATGGGATGGGTTAAACAAAACAAATCTAATGGGAAAAAAGTGAAAGGAATCATTATCGCTGGAAGTCAAGATGAGCGTCTCAAATACGCCCTTGAAATGGTGCCGGATGCCGAAATTATTTTTTATAGAATTAACTTTATCCTTGAGAGACCGAAAGGAAAATTGATATAATTACACCATGAAAAATTAGCCGGCGATGGTGGAGATTGTTCCGCGAAAGACCCCAACAAGCAGGCTGTTGGTAACTCGACTACACAAATTTTATGATTTAAGCTAAGCTTTAAATACCTTATAAAGTAAGGTATTATAGGTTAATAAAATTAAATAAGAGACCTAACCCTTGGAGTATTAAAACTTTAAGGCATGGCCGCAAAACCCGCTAGAGATCAAAGGACTCCTCGTCAGAGTCACTCTAGCGGGTCATATCGGGAAACTGGTATGGGTGGCGCCGAAAGGTTCCATCGCGATGGCGGGGAGCTTTTTGATTTTCTAAAAGTTTCTGCCATTCAAAAACCCGCTAGAGCCATATGTCTAAAAAAATTCTCTATAGCATTGGAGGAATTTTCATATTTTTTATCCTCATTGTTATTATTGCATCGTCGTCTGGGCCGAAAATAAGTCAGGACAAAAAGGGTAGCATTGCTGTTGAAAATAAAGAAGTAGCTACAGCCACAGCTGAAATTACCGCTACTTCAAGTGAATTGTTGCCTGTTAATATCAGCAACAAACAAATTGCTGAAATAAAGTCCACTCAGCCAGAGAAGCCAGTTCCCGTTGCAACAATTCAAGCCAATCAACAATACGAATATTATTCTGTTTCAAGCGTTGTTGACGGTGATACTGTAAAGGTGAATATAAATGGTACGATTGAGACGCTTCGCCTTATTGGTATAGATACGTCAGAAACAGTTGACCCGAGAAAGCCAGTTCAGTGCTTTGGTAAAGAAGCGTCTGATAAAGCTAAAGAATTACTGGCTGGTAAGAAAGTGCGAATTGAAAAAGATTCTACGCAGGGCGATCTTGATAAATATGGACGTTCGCTTGTCTATATCTATCGTGAAGACGGCTTATTTTATAACCAATATATGATTGAGCAGGGATATGCCCACGAATATACTTATGACACGCCATATAAATATCAGGCAAAATTTAAGGCAGCTCAGAAATTAGCCCAAGATAATCTTAGGGGCTTGTGGTCGCCCAACACTTGCAACGGTGATACTGCTTCAAGTGCTGTTGCTCCTGTTTCTCCTCAAGCGCCATCGGCCAGCCAATCAACTGGTAAATATTATACTTCCTCATATAGCACTTCTAAGTATTATTATCCGGCTTTATGTTCTGAGTGGCAGAGTTTGAGTCCGAGTTATTTAAAGGCGTTTGATTCTCTTGAAGCGCTCTTGGCGGCTTTTCCGTCTCGGACTTTGAGCCCTCAGTGTCAGTAGGATTAATCTCGTCATCCGAATATGCATCTTCATCTAAAAGATCTTCAAGGGTTTTTTGGGGTATATTTGGAATGATTTCCTTTTTATGCATGAATATAACAGTAGAAGTTGTGTCCCGTTTATATTTTTTTGAGACATTAACCAAAGCAAACTCAATAGCCCTTTGGTTCTTTTCTTTTATATTTTGCAAAAGGCCATACTCTGCCACCTCTCCTATATTCTCTCGGCCCATATCTTCGGCTTTCTCCGCTTCAATTTTAAATTTCTCATCTTTTTCTTTCCAGCGGTAGTAAGTAGCTTTATCAATTCCGAATTTTTGGCAAGATAAAAATACATTTCCAAATTTTTGGATTTCATCAAGAAGTTTCTTTTTTGTCTTGCTACGTATCATATTAGTTTATCTTCACTGGTTTTTTACCAGTTTCTTTTTCCCAGCGGTTAAGTATTACTTCAGTATAAACTGGAGATTTCTCTATTAAGTAGCATCTTCTCCCCATTTTAATCGCTGCTATTAGCGTGGATCCGCTACCCCCAAATGGCTCTACGATTAGATCGCCTCGTTTGGTGAGGACTTTAATGTAGGGGATTAATATCTCAATCGGCTTGGTGCCAAAGATTATTCCTTGGCCCGAAGATTTTTGGTCTGCTGCAGTATGTTCAATAAAGTCAGTTGGGCAAATCTTTTTACCCTTTTCATAGTTTTCCCAGTGAGGCTTTCCCGATGTGGCAAAGATTGCGTTTTCGTATTCGCTTTGGAATAGCTCTGTTGGCTCTGGTTCCAAATTTATGGCAATATTACCACCTGTTCCCACGAGGGCTATATCGTGCTTGTTAAAGAATTTATACTTTGCTGCAAATCCCTGAACCCGGTTTGGCAATCTCCACACGATTGTATTGCGGTATTTCCAGTGTTTTTCTAGTTCATTCCATATAGTGCGTAGATTTTTTGGATTTTCAAATATTATGATTGAAAAATCGGGTTTTTGGATCTTAGCCACATTTGCCATCCAAAGCTCTGAGAAATTGTCGGGGAGAGTATCAGTTTCTAAGTATTTACGATCTCGCTTCAAGCCGAATCCTTCGGTAGTACTGCCGTGTTTTTTCTTGCCCTTAAGGT
The DNA here is from genome assembly GCA_964485905.1 of uncultured Candidatus Saccharibacteria bacterium. Taxonomy (GTDB): domain Bacteria; phylum Patescibacteriota; class Minisyncoccia; order Phycocordibacterales; family GWA1-40-21; genus CAIJXO01. The sequence continues at coordinate 3,738 of CAZAJY010000031.1, forward strand.
AGTCCAAGATGTATGGTGGGTCTGTGAAACACATATCAGCTTTTGTTTCACCCATAAACTTAAGCACATCTGTTTCTATGGTTGAATCGCCACAGAAAACCCTTGAGCCATCAATTTCGTATATATCGCCTTTTTGCACAGAAACCTTTTCTATGTTTAGTTTTCGAAGCTCTTTTTCAAGATCGAATTCCGCAGGGTTTTCTTCGATTGGAAAAATATCGTCTAAGTCCTGGCTATCAAAACCAACATCAGAGAGGAATGCTTCGTCAAATTCAGCCAAAAGGTCTAAATCAAAATCTCCGGTATTTTTATTGAGACGCAAGTTTAACTCTTTTTCTTTGGCAAGCTCGGTTATCTGGACGTAAACGACGGGGATAATAACCATGCCCATTTCTTTGGCCACTTCAACTCTAAAGTGTCCGCCTATGATTACATTTTCTCTCTCAGGCGCGCTATTGCAGATAACTGGGTCAACCATACCGAATCTTTGAATGGATTCCTTAAGCTGGTCTGTTTGCTCTTTGGAGTGTTTTCTAGGGTTATACTCCGATGCCCGAAGTTCATTTATCGGAACTTCCACGATTGTTATTTTTGTGTTGTTCATATGTTTTTAGTTAATTAATAATGTTAATAAAAAACGCCCGGACATGCGTTTATACCATTTGGTACAAACATATGTCCGGGCGTTCCGAACGATGCTCGATTAAATTTTCAATATTGCTATGGAAGGGCCTCTCTTAAGGGAGCAACTCCGCATAGTTCAAATTGGATCTCCTTTGTTATAAAACTAAAACTTTTACCGCACCTTTCACAGCAAACACTACATTGGTCGCCCAGATAATTAATAATTATTTTTGTCTGTTGGCCATTATGGTGCTTAACTAGTTCTATCTTTTTACTAGCTACTCTCTTTGCAAGGGGAGTCCCGCAATTACAACGGACTACGTGGCTATTTTTATTGTGGTAATTTTGTAGTTCCATATTTTCAGTATAGAGTATAAAAAATAATGTGTCAATAGTGTCAACGTGAAGCATTGACATTATAAATGATTTATAATAAGATAGGAATGATTTAAATTACTTTCGTCATCTTTAAGTTTATGAGTAAAAACCAACAAAAAATTATAGAGCTAGCCAAGAAAAAGGATATTTCTAAAATGGGCTTTAGAGAAATAGGCCGTGAACTTGGCATTCCAAATCCCCAGACTGTTATTTATCATTTGGAGCAATTAAAAAAAAGAGGGCTTTTATATTTTGACACCGAAAAAAGACAAAGGGTGGCTAAGCCCAAAGCATTTGCTATGGATAATTTTTTTAACATACCAGTCCTTGGTTTTGCCAATTGCGGCCCAGCCATGGAGTTAGCCCAGGAAGATATTCATGGTTATTTGAAAATTTCCCAGAAGTCGGTTGGCAGGTCTAAGCCAGATGGACTAATTGCCATTAAAGCTGTTGGCGATTCTTTAAATGATGCAAAAATTGGTGTTGATAAAGATAGTATAAATGATGGCGACTATGTAATAGTTGATTGCAATAGGCAACCAAATAGTGGGGACTATGTTTTGTCTGTTATGGATGAGGCTGCTAATTTTAAAAAGTTTTTTAAGGATGATAAGAGGCGCGAGATCCGTCTCACTTCTGAATCAAAAAGAGAAATTCCACCCATTATTTTACATGAATCAGATGTAAACAGCTCCGGCTATATGGTCAACGGAGTGGTTGTTAGAGTAGTTAAGAATTAATCTATATATGATAAAACCAAACTGGGACATATTCAAAGTAAAATTTAGCGAAAATCCTCAAAGTAATTTTGAGTGGTTTTGCTATTTATTATTTTGTAGAGAATTTAAAAAAGGTACCGGTATATTTCGTTATAAAAATCAATCTGCTATAGAAAACAATCCAATCAAAGAAGGAAAAGAAATAATCGGATGGCAAGCTAAATTTTATGGTGATTCTTTATCAAAAACAACATGTAAGACTGATGTTATTGGCGCTCTCGAAAAGGCTAAAAGAGATTATCCTGGTATTACGAAGTTTGTTTTTTACACCAATCAAGAATGGGGTCAAAATAAAGGCAAGGAACCGCAGGGGAAAAAAGATATCGAGAAAAAAGCAAATGATCTCGGAATTGAATTTATATGGAATCTGCCTAGTTATTTTGAATCACCATTTGTTTCTATCGACAATGAAATAATATCAAAACATTTTTTTAGTCTGGATAAAAGTATATTCGACTTAATAAAAAGTCAGCAGGAACATTCTGAAAATATTTTTAATGAAATACAAACAATCATTACTTTTAACAATCAAAGTATCAAAATAGACAGAGGTGTCTATTCTGAAAAAATAAAAAATAGTCCAGAAAAAGTATTGATTTTAAGTGGTGTTGGTGGGGTTGGAAAGACCGCTCTCATCAAAGACTTTTATGAGGAAATAAAAGCTAAGACGCCTCTCTATCTTTTCAAGGCAACTGAGTTTGAATTAAGAAATATAAGTGAGTTTTTTACAGGCTATAGTTTCCAAGATTTTTTGGATGGACATAAAGAAGAAACGGATAAAATAATTGTAATTGACTCTGCAGAGAAGTTGCTAGATTTAAGAAACACAGATCCTTTTAAGGAATTTTTATCTGTTTTGATAAAGGAAAAATGGAAATTTATTTTTACAACAAGAGATAATTACCTAGAAGATTTAAACTATCAATTTTTTGAGATTTATAAAATTGCGCCCCTAAATATAAATATTCAGAATTTAGACATAACGGAATTGAGCTTTCTTTCTATCACACATAGCTTTGTACTTCCCAATGATGAAAGATTGGTAGATCTTATCAGAAACCCATTTTACCTAAATGAATATTTAAAATTTTATAAAGAAGGAGAACAAATTAACTATACAGAATTTAAAGATAAATTATGGAGCAAAATAATTATTAAATCTAAACCTACAAGAGAACAATGTTTTTTGAAAATGGCATTCCAAAGAGCAACTGACGGACAATTTTTCATTATTCCCGATTGTGAATCAGGTATCTTGGATGAATTTAAAAAGGATGGGATTTTAGGATATGAATCACCACATGGATATTTTATTACGCACGATATTTATGAAGAATGGGCATTAGAAAAAAATATTGAAGTAGGGTTTGTGAAAAAAACTGATATTAAGACTTTCTTTCAGAGTATGGGTAGCTCACTGCCTTTACGTCGAGCACTCAGAAAGTGGGTATCTGAAAAATTATTACTACAAAGTAAGGAGATAAAAGAGTTTATCGAACAAGCTATAAAAAATAAAGACATAGAATCATTCTGGAAAGATGAGATATTGGTCTCTGTTTTACTTTCGGATTTCTCTTGTGTATTTTTTGATTTTTTCAAAAATGAGTTATTGGCTGTGCCTGAAAAAGTCGTTAAATATAACAATTCGTCCAAGGTTGTTCAATCTATAACCGTTGACTATAAATGCGAGGAGAGCTTATTGCATAGAATATTCTTTTTACTAAGAATTGCTTGCAAGGAAGTGGACTATGATTTTTTTAAACAGTTGGGAGTTAAAAACTTAAATATTTTTTCTTTAAAGTACGTTTTAACGAAGCCGAAAGGACAAGGGTGGGAATGTCTTATAAAATTTGTTTTTGATAATTTTGATAAAGTGGGCACCCAAAACATCCATTTTATTTTGCCAATAATTCATGATTGGACTAGTAAGTTTAAGG
>CAZAJY010000032.1:0-6872 GCA_964485905.1 uncultured Candidatus Saccharibacteria bacterium
TGGCAAATCTTTTATTTTCATAAAACTACTTCTCGTTTTGTAATTTAAGCTTCAGCAAAAATATCGTCTCGGTGCGAAGCTTGGCTTTTACCCAATCCTTCTGCTTAGCATCCAACAGCTCGCCCATACCGGAAAGAATATTCTGATCGGTTATTTTCTCAAGCGAATCAATGCACTTCTGCAAAAATTCCTTGAAGTTCATACCTGTTCGAGATTCCACGATTTCCTTATTAACCGGCCACTCATTCTGTAAGAAATACCAGACATCGAAAATGTCACGGTTGGTTTTGCCAATTCGTTCATACATAGCGCAAAGTTTATGAGCAGCCATGTCTTCCTTAATCATTACTTGCATAGAGATGCCAAGAAATGACTTCACATCATATTTTGAGCCAAATTCTCGGCGATTTATTTCCACTTTAACGTTTTGAGTGTTGATATCCTTGTCGTCATAAGAAAGAATGTAAATCAGATTAAATCTCTTCTTTTTTGCTTGCTTTAATTTCCCATAATTTTCAAGAATTATTTTGACACGCTCAAATACATAGTCCTCCTTTTCAGAGTCGAGCAAATTAAAGTCTAAATCTACTGAAAAACGGTTAAGACCGTAGAAAAACGCAGCGGCTGTCCCGCCTTTAAATCCCAAAATTGTACTGATTGTTGGATCAGTATAGATATCTTTAAGGATTTTTACGAGAATATTTTTATGTTTAGCCGTATCAAGAGACATAAGTTTGTTATTTTAAATTTTTAACTGATTCGTGATACATTTTCACCATTTTTATCATTCGTTTATTACCGCCATAAATGGGTAAAATTTCGTACACTTTTTCCCAATTCAAAATTGATAAATTATCAAAGTGATAATCCTTATGTAAATAAACAACATCCAAAAACGCTCTCTCGGGTGAAGCAATGTTATAATTTTCTCTTGACTCTATACCGGCCTGATTGGTGAGAATAGTGTCTTTGATTTTATTATAAGAATATTTCTGCCCATCGCACTCAATCTCTTTTGTTGTATATGACACGACAAAAATTTGACTATATGACTGAAAAGTTATTCCGGCCGCACCCAAAGCTGTCTCTATGCTGATGTATGAAGGCGTGTATATTTTTGTGGCCAGCTCGTATTTATCATAATTTTTATCTTTTGAATAAATACCTCTGCGTATCGCATTCAGTTTACCAGCTTTAACATAGCGATTAATTTTTTTCTTAACAAAATTTACATCTGACTCTCCCCATAGCAAAACTACATCTTTAAAAGTAAAGACTGTTTTGTTCGATCTCATTAGATCTAAAATGTGGTCTTTTCCCATAGTATTTTGATATTATATCCTTTTGGTACCCAAATATGGGTACCTTTGGTTTAAATCATATGCTATACTGCAAATAAACGCAAGGGTTAAATTTGGGTGAATAAAATTACTTAAGCGTAAAAATTTGAATTGATGGGGTCTGGCCCCAGAAATACCACTCCTAAAACCTTCATTATTAGGGCATTTTAGAACAAAAAAATTTAGTATATCTGCCAGCTGGCAGATTGACCGATTTTTTGGTTAATTAAATTCAATCATAAAATTCTGCTTTTATTATACCACCAAAAATAAAAAAAGCGACCAGATGCACTCGGGTCGGATTCACAGAAATATGTGGCTCCGCATCGTGGACGACGTTAGAACCGTTATATAGCAATCGAAAGATTATATTTATGTTCCTGATTTGAAATAAAAGGTACCTGACACCGTTTTCCACCATTTTTCCTACCTTTTTAATATTCTTACTACTCCTTTGTTGGTATCCATTTCTACTAAATCGCCGTCTTTTAAGACTTGAGTGGCAATCTTGGTACCGATAATGCATGGAATTTTAAACTCCCTCCCTAAAATCGCAGCATGGCATAAAGTGCCACCTTCATCTGTAATAATAGCTTTTGACTTTTTAAAAAAATGATTAAACTGTGGTCTGGTCATGGGCGTAACTAAAATATATCCCGACTTAAATTCAGGCAAATTATTAACATTATTTATTACTTTTACCCTTCCTCTAATATTTTTAAATGTTTTAAAAATACTTATTCCTACTATCTTTTTTTTTGATATACTATCCTGTAACATATTTTCAATTTCTGTTACCTTTTTGCCCAAATATAAATCTTGTTTATCTCTAAAACAAATTAGCGCACTTAGATTTGAATAGTTTCTATTTAATTTTCTTTTTGGTAATCTGTTCTTTTGTAAAAAAACAAAAAAATCTTTAAAAACTAATTTTTCTAAATTATTCTTATTGATTTTAGTAAAATTATCCAACGTTTTATTCATGAAAAAGTCTACCTTAATATAAACTTTTTCGTTGTATGTCCAAGCTTTTCTTAATATTTTAAACTCCTTTTTATACTTTTGATCGTCTTTTAAATAATCGGCAGCCCAATAAACGGCCATATGATAGGATAAAAATTTATTGTATAATTTTAAAAACTTTCTATAATTCTCAGAAAAAATTCTTTTATTTTTCTTTACAAATAATAAAAACTTGTTAGAGAGTTTAATTAATCTATTTGAAATCGTTCTTGCGTATTTCTTTTCACTTTTTACTTTTTCTCCATAATATTTGGAAAATAAAATATCTTCTTTTTTAATTTTATAACAAGATATTTGATTACCTTTTTTGATAAAAATGATTTTTGTATAACCCTGCCCCAACTCTTTCCAAATTTCTTTACAAAAAACATTTGCCATTAGTGAACAACTCAAAAGAGAAAACTCTCTTGTCCAAGCTTTGGTAAAGCTGTCTTTTCTAACATAACTTAAAAGCATATTTTATAAATTCTCTATTATTTTTTTTATTTCTTCTATTTTCATTTCAAAATTATAATCCCGAAAAATTAATAATATTTTTGTTTCTCCATTATCTAAATTCAAAAGTTTTATGCTAACTTTCTCTAAAAATTTTAGTGCTCCTCCTAATTTGTCCAGACTATCTTTTTTTTCTAAAATATCTTTTTGTTTTAATAGAGATAAAATAAACTTATCAGTCGCCCCTGCATGTGTAACAAAATTAAGCATTAAATGGTTGTTTTCCTTTAATTTTGTGCCTAATTTTAAAAAAGTAACTATTGCTTTTAAAAAATCGTTAGTCCATTTATTCACATTGCCGGCATCTTCGGATTCTGAAAGCCACCATTCTACTGCTTTAGTAAAAGATTGGTTCTTTTCAATTTTTTTAAAAATCATGTTAATTTTTTCTAATTGACTTTCTGATTCTTTATTCCATTTTAATTTGGATGAAAGAGCGATAGGTGTCCTAAATTCGACGTTAATATCTTGTTTCTCTGCTTGATTTTCAAGATTGTTGTTTATAGCATCTAAAGTTTGTTTGGTGCGAGGTACATCTGTAAAATAGGAAGCTATCGTTAAATTATTGAAAAGAGGTATTTCTTCCCCCATCTTTTTTGATTGTCTTATTCCCTCTTCAGTAATATTATTATCCTTATCTTTTTCCGCGTGTCTTATAAAATTAAGAATTAAAGAACTCTTGATTTTCGGATCGTTCTCTTTGTTTAAAATTGATTCAAATAATTCCTTATTCATATATATCTATAATATTTATATATAATTTTATTATACCATAACCAAATTATTATCAAAGGTTCGAACGTCCGTCTTGGGGATATAAAAAATAATCGCTCTATAAAACGATTATTGTATTGGCTCCCCCTCTCGGGTTCAGGAACTTCTACCTCAAGGCCGCATAAGCGATCCCAGGCGACTACTTGGTAATCATGGTGACAGTAGATGGGCCCTTTCCCTATCTACTGGCAAATATGAGAATTAAAAGAATAAAAAGTAAAAATTAATATTACGCCGTAAGCGGTGATCGAGAAGATAATATTTTTTTAAGATCATCAATTTTATCAATGGCCTCTTTTAACATGCCAATGCATTGTTCGCGTAATAAAGTTTCTTCTTCGGTAGAAATTTTGTCATTTTTATTTTTGGCTTCAAAAAGTGGAATTTCAGCCTCAATAATCAATTTTTGAATTTTTTCTAATTTTTCGTCAAATACCTTAATGGAGTCATATGGATATGTGAGGGTTTTTTCTTTAAGCGGATAAAAATAGCCACCATATCCTTCCCTGGCAAGTTTAAGATATAATTGAGCTAATTCATCAAAAGAATTTTCAAGATTTGTCGCTAAAGATTGAATTTCATGATATTCGGAATAAGGAGGTAAATACGAATCTATTCGACTGGAAATATGTCTAATTCTACCTAAAATCGCATTATTAAGTTCGTCAGGATGTTTTTCCCTAACCTCGGGTCCCCATAAACCCAACGAGGCCTCGGGAAAAGATTTATATTTATCGCTCTTTCTTTCTCCGGTAGTCAGTTCATCGTCTTCTGTCGGCATATTGTTTCTAATATTTTCAATTGTCATAAATTTTAAATTAATTTAATTGAATTATAGTTATATTATATAAAAAATATAGGTTTTGTCAATGGCCTAATAAAAATAAAAAAAGCGACTGACGGAGTCGGGTCGGATTCACAAGAATATTTGGCTCCGCATCGTGGACGATGTTAGAACCGTGATCCAGCAACAAACTGAATATATTTATATACCTAATTTGGCTCACCTCTCAGGTCTGGAACCCCAAGAAATCAAGTCCAGAGGGCATTCCCGGGGATAAAAATAATGAGTTTAATGACGGAGGTCGGTCGGGTTCAAATAAGGAAAATGAGATACTATAAAAAGAGATGTCTTGTGTCTCATTTTTCATTATACAACTAAGCCCTCCAATATTTCCTTTAATTGAATAATCTCTTCTGAATTTAAAATTCGTGACTGTTTGCTTAAAAAAGAAATAATATCATTACTAGTTAAAACAAAAACATTATTAATCAACCCTGGATTAAAATTAAGCTTGGCGTACTGACTGGAAAAAACCAGAACTGATTGCACAAAAATATCTTGTTTTATTTTGTTTTTGATATAGTCATGGAAAGAGAGGGCTTCTGTCAGGGCCTGTTTTAAAAAATCTCCGTAAAAAGGAATCCCCTTTCTAATAAGCTTCTGCCCATTAAAATCAATATTCCCTCTATGACTTTTGACTTCAATAGTAAAAATACCGGTTGGTCCCAATACCACAAAATCTATATTATATCTTTTGTCTGGCAATTTGACGTCCTGAAAAATTAAATACTCGCTAGATAATTGAAAGAATTTATAAAGAATAAAAGATTCTGCTTTTGAACCATAATAGAAATTGTCTGATTTGTTTTGTTCATTCTTGATTCGTGGGCCGATAGTATAAATTAAAAAAAATAAAATAACCGATATTGTAAGGGCAAAAGACTCTGTTAGGTATTTTTTATTAAAAAGAAAAATAACGTCTAAAATCATTAAAATAAATACGCATAGTCCTAAGACATAAGAACGCTTAGTGTGTCTTTTCTCTTCAGCTATCAGATATTGGCTTTTACATCCGTAAATTTTAGACATAAATTAATTTTTAAAATAAAAAATCTTCGCAGCTCAAAAGAATTACCGAGATAAATTACTAATTTTAACTACTTTAATCATAAGTAGTTTTTAGTTTGTTATATACATTGACTCGCTTGGGTCGGATTCACAAGAATAATTGGCTCGGGCGATGGAACGATGTGAGAACCTGGATAGCTAAGTGCTTATTAAATTCTCACTTCTAATTTAAATTAGAATTAAATTAGATATATCTTCTAATAGAAGTATTAAATCTCCTTCTTTGAAAAAATTATTCACAACATTATTATTACTATCATTTAAGGAAATTTCTATTTTCTTTCCTCTCCATTCTGCAGGTAATTTCAATAACTCATTTTGGTTATCAATCTTGAATTTATTGTTATGTGCACATCCATTTCTTATGTGGCGAAAAAATTGAATTATCGGCTCTTTCCAAAATTTACCTAACAAACTTTGTTCCTTTAATATATCATAAGAATATATAATAAATATACGGCAAAGAGTTGACATATTTTTTTGAGCCAAAGTCTGTGCCTCCTTCTCTCCTTTAGATTTTACTAAATCTATTACACTTTTTATTCTAAAATTTGCATTTAAGGGCTTATTGTCGATATCATTATTAAAAGAAGTAATAATACCCATAGTTGCTATATCATCGGGAATATTATTTTGGTAATAATTTTGTATATTTGGATCATATAAGGACGCCAAACCTAAATAACATGTACGATATATATCAAGGATTTCATCAAAAATTTGATTTATATTTGCTGGCCTCATCTTGTTTTGATTTATTTGCATAATTTTCTAAAAATAACCAGTCTTATTCTCGCTTGAAAACTAAGTATAAATATCAACTCAGAATTGTAGAGGATATTAGAACTATAATTCAGCAATTAAAAGAGTATATTTATGTCCCTGATTTGAAATAAAAGGTACCTGACACCGTTTTCCCACCGTTTTTAATTCATTACCCGTTTTTCATTAACCGTGGTTTTATAAAACTTTTAATTTTGATTATTTTGGTTTGTAAACTCTTATCAACTGCCACAATTTTAATTTAGACTTTAGTCAAAATAGTCACTTTTCCCTTATCCATGTTCATTTCTATTTCATCTCCATCTTGCAGGACCTCGGTAGCAATTTTTGTTCCTATAATTGCCGGTTTTTTAAGCTCGCGAGAAACTATAGCCGCGTGGCATAATACTCCACCTTCGTTGGTAATGATCGCTCTGGCCTTTCTAAGGGCCGGCATAAATTGAGGCATAGTTTGTCCGGCAACCAGAATTCTACCATCGGGAAATTCATATATCTTTTTATCAATATCTTCCGTGCCCCATTTAAAAACAAACACTTGGCCTCTC
>CAZAJY010000033.1:0-6842 GCA_964485905.1 uncultured Candidatus Saccharibacteria bacterium
TTTAATTAGAGTTATACCTTGGCTTGTTTCAGCTAAAATTAGGAAAATGAAAAATGCGAAAAGATTTAAAGCCGGAGAGGCTTGGCGGTCTGACAGAGATTTAATTTATTGGTTGAGAGGAATGGATCCAGCGGAGTTCGAAGAATATTCATTTGGCGGAGAAAGCCAAAATATAGAAGCGCAGATCCCGACCCGCATGCCTTGAAGCGAGGGCTAAAATAATGCTAATGTATCCTTAATGGGCTTGAAATCTCGGGTACTTAACCCGAGTTGCCCGCCAGGACAACTAAGTATCGTGCAGACCCGATTACTCTAAAAATGCTTCCCGAAGGAAGCATTTTTAGATACCATTTTGCTTCTCTGATAATTGGAGTCTTAATCTTGCTCCCTCAACTAGCTCGGTATATGTAGTTATATCTATATTTTTTAGCGAAGCTTTGATCTCTTTATATGCATCTTCAGCATTTTTTTCATAATCCGCTTTTGTTACTTTTGTTCTAATCTTTTCTGGTAACTCTGAATATAATTCAACAATCTTTTGAATTGTACCAATCACAATCAGGGCTTTTGGTCTACAGATCGAAAGAGTGACTGTGCCACTAATTTGTGACTCAATATATTCTCTGATGGTTACACCCTCAATCTTTAGGTCCGCATCATGCCCTCTATAAAGAGCTGAAATATATCTCTCGGATTGAGCAACGGCTATGCCTAGAGTTTTAGATGGATAAAATTTACCACGACTGGCATCATAATCAAGGAGTATTTCATCGGGTCTTTTTAACTCAACAACTTCAATATCAGAAAGAATATTTATTAGAAGAAGATCAAATTGGGATTTTGAATGTCCTTGTGCGGAAATTACGTATTTTTTTATATTAAGTAGCGCTGGTACTCCAAATATAATATGTTGTCCATACTTGGTCAGTATTTTTTCCATTAAATTTTCTGGTCCGATTATAGATGCTTTTGAAAAACCAAATATGCTATTTCCGAGTTTTTGTGAGTTGGATTTTGTAAGATTTGGTTCATCAATAATAGTTTGAATTGATTCAAGAAGCCACTCGGCCTGTTTGTTAATTCGTTTTTCGATGACTACTTCATTTTGTTCACCACTCTCTAATTGTTCTGTTAATGCAACAATATCGCTTTGTGAAAAATTTTTGCTTGCAATAATTTCCTGCAAAAGAAGTTCGTAATCTCTCTGAGTTTCAACCTCAGGGGTTGAAATCGAGTAGTTTTGTTCCAGAAAAGGTGCGACACGATTTCTTACACGAGTTACCTTATCTTTTCCTTCCTCCCGATCGATGGCTACAAGTGTTAGATAGAGCACATCGGTTATATAGATAACAGTGCCCTTGATCTCGTTCTTATCACCGCCTATAGCAACTTTATTGATATCATCTTTCGCATAACGAATCATATCTATGATTTTTCTCGCACCCTTTGGAGGTTTGCAAATATTGCTACTGGACAGAACATTTCTAAATGTCAGATCTGTCAGAGAAATAGTTACTTCAAAATCCTCCTCAACCAGGTCTTTTTTGAGGGAAGGGAAATATCTCCATTTTGTGTAACTAATTTCTTTGGATGAATATTTAAACAGCACACGATTGCTGACCTTTACTGTTTTATCTGTAACTTTAATTTTTCCGTCCTGGGATAGTTTGGACAGTCGTGTCTTTAATTTTTCCTCCAGGGTTTTCTTCATAAAAATTATTTAGTAGTATGAATATAAAATCCGCAAGCTCGGCAGATGCCATTAGTGTTTGTGTCGGCGTTTACATAAAATTCAAAGTTCTCTTTCTGGCAAACAGGACAAATCACTCGACCGTTGGCGCGCTTTGTGGCATCAATCGCATCTAGTACATCTTTAACATTCCTAACGTATTTATTTACTTGTTCTCGATCTCTCAAATATCCCTCTACCCAAAGATTTGTTGTGATACGCCCAGCGGATGTCTCTTTGTAATGGATCTTGCCTTCATTTAGAAGCTTTTCCCAATATTGTCGTGTTTTACCATACTCCCTCGCCATGTCACTAGAAGACATAATTTGTGCATTATGGGGGATGTATCCGAGTTCTTCCATTTTTTTCGCACAAGCACGAAGCCCTTCCGCCAGAGCACTTTCTTTTTCTTTCTTCGTAAACTCTCCCTCAAGATTAAGGGATAAACTTAAAGTGCCACCGCTACTTGTGTTGGCGTGCCAGTAGAATTTTCTTTTATCATGTTTATGCATACAAAAATTATAACTTAACTGGTTTCTAATTGCAACCAATTCAAACAAAATAGGGATCCTCTTCCTGTTTTTTTATTATTCCTCAATTAGCGTTAGCGTTTTATCTTTGTAGATTATCCTTGATCTTAAATTTCCGAGCAGTTCTCGTTTTTCGGATACCGAGCCTTCTTTTAGAATATACTTGGCATAATTTCGGATATCCATATCGTCCCTGTTTTTTACTTTATCTGTGCTACCCAGCACTGATCTTTGAAATATATTGAATCTCGCGATTTCATCCTCTAATTTTTGCCTCATGCCAAGCTCGTTGATATTTACCTTGTCCAATATTTTCAACAGCTCTGTGATTAATTCTTCCTCGCGAATATATTTATTTTTACAATTTCTATCTCTGGCCCTTGAGCATGAGTAGTAAACATACCTTGCGTGCGTGCCGTCTTTGAGCTGTTTGTATTTTTCCTCGGCTGATATGCCTGATCCGCAATATCCGCAGGTAAATAGCTTAGTGAATGAGAATTCGTGGTTTTCTCTGACAATTTGATCTCGTTTCAGTTGCATTTTAGCTTTCTCAAATAACTCTTGGTTAATAATCGGCTCATGCTTGCCGGTATACCAGTTGCCGCTTTCTTTTGGATGCTCAAACACTCCGTAATAGAAAGGGTTGTCTAACACACGATAAATTCCGCTTAAGGTTAGCGGTTTATTGCCTCGCGTATAGAAATTTAATTCATGTCTGAGCCAGTTGTAAACTTTCCGGCCCGAGTAATGCTCGAAAGCCACTTTTTCAAACATCTTTTTAATTACTGGAGCTCGCTGGGGATCGATAATAACTTGGCATTTCTTATCCATGTGTTTTTGATTCAGATATCCAAGCGGAGCTACTCCGGGCCACAATCCCATCTCTACTCGCGTTCTCAATCCTCGTTTTACATTGATACCCCTGTTATCATTTTCAAGCTTGGCTTGTGATCCCAAAATCATCAGCAAAAACTTTTCATTTGGATTGTTGCTGAATCTTTGCCCGAAGGTTCGTATTTCCAAAAGAGCACCCGAATCCATCAAGTCCACTATTTTTCCAAGGTCCCCAGCGTTTCTGCTGATACGATCTGGAGCCCAAGTTAAGATGCCATTAAATTTTCCCAGCTTTATTTCCTCAATAATCTCATTAAAGATTGGTCGTTGACCAGTTTCTTTGGCTGAGTGGGATTCTCGCTTCATTGTAACCACCTCCAAATTTTCTCGTTCAGCCAGCTGGAGCATCTCCTTGATTTGGCTATCAATAGAGAGGATCTGCCGTTCCTCTGATTCTGTTGATTTCCTCGCATAAAGGCAGTATCTGACCTTTACTGGGGTTATTATTTTGCCCACAACCCCCATGGGCATTTGTGCTGTATTCATATACCCCATTAATGACGCAACCCACCCAAGGAGTCCAGAGCGTCCCGAGTAGATAACTTTTAATCCCCAAAATACCAAAAGGTAGCTTTACTCCAATCTGAAACAGGTGTAAACTTATGGTAAGTTATGCAGAAAACATCTAAATCAAACGAATTACCCGAAATTCTCACTTTAAAACAAGCGTGTGAGATTTTGAATTGCCACCAAAACACTCTTCGCAACTGGGACAACAAAGGCACACTAAAAGCCATTCGTTTTGGCGAGCGGAAAGACAGGCGTTATAAAAAAGAGGATATAATGAAGTTATTAAATCAAAAGCAACAATAAATACTATTGTTAAAAATAACTAAAGCCCTCGACATGTCGGTGGTGGAATTATTTAAATAAAATACTATACAAATAAAGTCTAAACAAAGAGTTAGGGATCATGGGGAAGTATTCACTCAAGAACGAGAAGTGAATGCAATGTTAGATTTGGTTAAAAATGAAACAGAGAGGATAGAATCTCGCTTTCTTGAGCCTGCTTGTGGTAACGGAAATTTTTTGGCCCCAATGTTAGAAAGAAAGCTTGCAGTAGTAAAGAGAAAATATGGTTCAAGCCAGGCCGAATTTGAAAAAATGACATTTCTTGCTGTGAGTAGTGTATATGGAGTCGAATTATTACAAGATAATATTGAAGCATGCATTGAGCGACTTTATAATATCTTCAATGATGTATATACAAAGTTATATAAAGGCAAATGTAAAGATAGGTTTAGGGCAAGTGTTCGTTTTGTGTTAAAGCGAAATATTTTACAAGGTGACGCATTAACTTTAAAAATAAATGATGGCAAAGAGTATATAATATTTTCCGAATGGTCTTTAGTAAAAAGCGGAATGATAAAACGAAGAGATTTTCAATATGCCGAATTAGCCGATTTTGATCCAAAAAAACCAACTTTATTTTCCATACGGGAGGTCTCTGACATAGGTGAAACAGTTTTCTCGCCAATGCCTGTTAAAGAATTTCCATTAATTCACTATTTGTCACTTAATTATGAAGATTAAAAATAATTACAATCCAGATGTTTTGTCGTGTTTGGCAAATCTTAGTAATGACGAGGTTTTTACTCCACCAAGGTTAGCTAATGAAATATTGGATTTACTCCCCAAGGAAATTTGGAAAAATAAAAATGCAACTTTTCTTGATCCAGTTTGTAAATCCGGAGTATTTCTTCGCGAAATTGCAAAAAGGTTATTAGAAGGACTAAAAGAAGAAATTCCTAATGTTCAAAAACGTATTGACCATATTTACAAAAATCAGCTTTTTGGCATAGGAATTACTGAATTGACCGCTTTGCTTTCCAGGCGCAGTTTGTATTGTTCAAAAACTGCTAATGGAAAATATTCTGTGCTTGGCTCTTTTGATAACGATCAAGGCAACATTTTTTTTGAAAAAATAGCTCATGATTGGAAAAGCGGAAGATGCTTTTTTTGCGGAGCTAGCCAGTCAGAGTATCAGCGTGAGGAAGGGCTCGAAACTCACGCCTACCAGTTTATACATAATAAAAAACCTAATATAATAAATAATATGAAATTTGATGTAATCATAGGCAATCCCCCTTATCAATTAGGAGATGGCGGAGGCATGGGTTCGAGTGCCATGCCTATCTATCAAAAATTTGTTGAGCAAGCTAAAAAACTTAGTCCCATGTTTTTAGTCATGATTATTCCAAGTAGATGGTTTAGTGGTGGAAGAGGGCTTGATGAGTTTAGAAGTAATATGTTACAAGACGATAGGATTAGAGTGATTCATGATTACATTGATGCTGGAGATTGTTTCCCCGGTGTAGAGATTAAAGGAGGTGTATGTTTTTTTCTTTGGAATAGGGATAACAAGGGGACTTGTGAGATTTTTACACACGATATAGGTAATACTATCTTGGAATCAGAAAGACCACTATTAGAAAAAGGCGCAAATACTTTCATTAGATTCAATCAAGCCATTTCTGTTTTAAGGAAAGTACAAAAATGTGCAGAAGAAAGCTTTTCTAATATTATTAGCGCTAACGATCCGTTTGGATTCGACGTTAGAGTGGAAGATAGTTATAAAAGAATCAAACCAAATTATAAATTAAAGCCATCCCAAAATAGTATAAAGTTCTATTATAATGGATGGAAAAAAGAAGGTGTCGGATATGTCGATAAATCTATCCTCAAAAAAAATATTAATTGGATTAACAAATATAAAGTTTTAATTCCAAAGGCATGGGGTGTTGGAAATATGAGAACAGATTGGATCGATCCATTTTTAGTTGAACCTAATTCTTGTTGTACAGAAACTTATTTAGTGATTGGACCATTTGATAAAAAGAATATAGCGGAAAATGTCATAAAATATACTCAAACAAAATTTTTTCATATAATGCTATCACTTGTAAAAATTACTCAGAATACAATGAAAAACGCATATGTTTTTGTTCCAATTCAAAATTTTTCTGAGTCATGGACTGACGAAAAATTGTATAAGAAATACAAGCTAACAAAAGAGGAAATCGAATTTATAGAGTCAATGATTCGGCCAATGTAATAATATGAGCAAAGATTTTTTTCCACAAAAACCTGATGTTAATCCTACTATTTACGCCTATGAACTTATAGGCGTTGATTCGCATAAGGGCTTATTTAAGGTTGGTTACACTGTTCGCAATGCACAAGATCGAGTTGCTGAACAGTTAAAAACTAGCCGGCTTGAGTACAAAATTGTTCTAGAAGAGGTTGCTATTAGAAATGACGGAACTGTCTTTACGGACCATGAAGTCCACCAGCATTTGAAACAACGCAGTATTAAGAAAAAAGATGGAGAATGGTTTAAGTGTACTGTGAAAGATATTAAGTTAGCCATTAACGATATAAAGAATCGAAAGTTTAGCGCTGGAAACAGAGAATTAAATTTTAAGATGCGTCCGGAACAAAATGCTGCAGTAGAAAAAACAGCAGATTATTTTACGAGTTACAGAAAAGAAAATCCCAGCAAGACGCCGCATTTTTTATGGAATGCAAAAATGCGTTTTGGTAAAACATTTGCAACATATCAACTGGCGAAAAAGATGGGATGGACAAAGATTTTAGTAATGACTTTTAAACCGGCAGTAGAAAGCGCGTGGGATGATGATCTAAAGGAACATGTTAATTTTAAAAATTGGCAATTTGTTTCAGCGTCT
>CAZAJY010000034.1:0-6814 GCA_964485905.1 uncultured Candidatus Saccharibacteria bacterium
CATGGAGTGTTGCACTTCAATGTTGAATTCGCCGTCATTTTGCTTGACTTTTAAAGTCAAATATGCTAGTATTAGGGGTAGAAATTGAAAGTGGGGATGTTCCCCACTGGAACCTGTTCTTTGACAGGTTTGGAAACAACTAGTTAAAAACGTTAGTGTAGTAATGCGCCTCGTGTGCAGAAAGGTAGGAGTGAGATGAGTATTATATTGTTGGTCCTAGTAAATGTTCTGGCTATAGTGGCCCTATCTGGAGCCATCTATATGGTGGGAAGAATTCAAATTCCCATCTGGGCGGATAAAGATTTTCTCTTTTCCAGCCCCAAACTTGGCCGAATCAAGGCCAGGCGACGAAGTGGCCGGATTGTCGGTTTTCTTGATAACCTGGTCGGAAAAGGCCAGCACGTCAACGAACTAACTGGCAAAATCGAACCCGACGAAGTTAGACCAACCGGTTTTTGGTGGAGACGTTTCGGTGTCCGTTTTATCGGACTCGATGATGTCTATACCTACAAAATCGCCAAAGAAGCAACAGAAGGAATGGATGGTAAATTCACGTACACCGAAGAGCCTGCCTCTTCGATTTACTATGAAGGCACCTATCCTCTCACAATCCTTCTATACACAATGGAAGGTATTCTGCTTCGGGTCAAACTACAGCTCAAAACCATAACCGTAGATGCAGCTAAGGCTTTGAGTCTGCCAGTCAGCTGGACAATTCCGCTTTTCGCGGCGGTAATTGCGGCTAGTCGTGATCACTTCGGACGGATGAGTACTAGTGATCTGATTTCCGCTCAGAATGAGAGCGGGGCGATCAAGATCGCCGGCAGGAAGATCGCTAATTCTGGCTTCGTTAAACTCATAAGAGGACTAAACGACGCCAAAAAAGGCAATATCTCTCTGGCTGATGTTTGTGGTCAAAAGATCGAAGCGGTCAACGTTGTTGATATCGACTTCGCTACAGACCAAGACAGAGAGACTTTCCTCAAGCCATACAAAGCTACACAGGAGGCACAGGAAACGGCAAATAAAGCCGATGGCGAAGCGAAAGCACTCATCATAAGAAGTACCGCTGAGAAAGATGCAGCTATTAATCAGGCGGCAGCTATCAAAGCGAGGGCAGAAGGAGAAGCTGCTGGTCACACGGCAAAGGTCGCTGCATTCAAAGGAAACGAGGTGGTTGCTGGAAATGTAATCGCTTCTGAACAACTGAGACAGATGACAAACCTAACGGTTCTGGGTGTGTCACCAAGTGTCTTGGTTGATTCCAAGAAAGGAGGAAATCCTTGAATACGAGCACAATAATCCTAGTAGGGACAGCCACGCTAATAGTGATTGTCGCCACTACGATCTGGTGTTGGGTTCTGAGAAAAAAGTGGCTTGCAAAACAAACCACCCCAACACCAAGTGGAACACCTACCCCATCCCCATCGAAAGGTATCGGGTGGGGTGTGATGATCACGCTCCTGGTGGTAGTAGGACTGATCGTCTGGGGGTTAACAAGCCTAGCGACGAAAAAGTCCACTCCGCCACCCAGGCCGGCAACAACCTCGGGAATACTCGTGGTGCAGCCGAAGGAAGAGTGGGTGTTCTCGCAAGTGTGCGAAAATGGAAAAGAACGCACATTCGAAGTGGAGGTGACGAAAGAGGAAGCTGGATTACTCCATATTGTAGTCCAGCAAGAATGCGGTGGTCGAAAGACAAATATGGGAGGCCTGAAACTGACCACGACAGCAAGTGGTGGCTGGACTGGAACATGGGTTAACTATCGTGATGGAGATCACGGCAACGTGGATCTTCGCAAGATAATAGACAATGTCTGGTACGGTGACTATAAACTACAGGACGGGACCACGCGCCCCTGCGGACTAAAGAAGGTGAGGTTGAGATAGGAGGTTTCCAAACCGACGAGAAAGCAAAGGCCGGGCGTTCACATCTGTGAGCGTCCGGCCTTTTAACTTTTTTATTTTTTATACCTTAATTTCCCTTCCCTATCGTTCCTAAAATCAAATTTAATACACCATAGGCAGTCACCATAATAAATAATCCGATGGCACCCCAAAGCATATGCATTCCACCCTTCTTTCTCTCTTCCGAATTTTCTGCATTTCGTATAAAGACAAAGACACCATAAAGAAAATATATTATAGCCAAAGCCACCATCAAGGTAATTATTGGATTAACAATCATCTTTAAGATATTATCCAATAAATGCTCGGGATCAACTCCAGGGCCACCCGTAATAACAGAGTCAGCATACGCTTTTTCTATAAGATTTTGAAACATTTATTTATGGAAGAAGTTTTGTAACATTTCCAGCACCAGTTGTATTTACTCCGAAGATACCTTGCAAAATAGCAACCAAGCCCCAAATAGAGACAATAACAGCAATTGCTACCACACCCCAAATCATTTGGGTCTTAGCGGCACCTTTCTTTTCCTCATCCGAAGACATTGTATAGCGAATCACATTCCAAATAAACCAAACAACGGCCAAAGCAATTAAGAAAACAACTAATTGGTCAAGTAAGGTTTTTGCTCCAGTAATAAGTGAACTTAAATAACTAGGATTTGCGGTTGCGCCCAAAGCCATAAAAGGCAGAGCCCAAAGTGATCCAGCAATAATTTTTGAAACTTTTTTCATATTTTTTTTCTTTACCCCGTCAAACTGATTTTTATTTGACTGGGGTGAATTAAACTAATAAATTAATTTACCCTCTCAATATTAATTTGAACTCCTGGAATCATATTGTCTATAGTATTTTTGAAACTACCAACATTACTATTATTAGCACCAAATGTTTCTCTTAATAATGCAACAATTCCCCAAATAGAAACAATAACAGCAATAGCAATAATACCCCAGACCATCTGATTTTTTGCCTTTTCCTTCCCGCCCTCATCATCAGCCATAGTATAACGAACGACATTCCAGATAAACCAAACTACAGCTAAAGAAATTAAGAATATAATTACATTCCTAAGAAGTTTTGATCCTTCGGTAAAAATTGAATTAAGGTAATTAAATTGAACACTAGAAGCAGCTAAAGCCAGAGCTGGTAATCCTAATGAAATTATGGAACCTATGCTAATTAATACTTTCTTCATTATTTTCTTTTTCTATTAAATTTTACGACCTTTGATTATATTTTTACCTCCTAATTATAACTTTTTATTAAAAAACGAGCAAATATGATATCCACAACCACAATTATCCATTTTGTATTATTATTGGCTTTTCTATTTCGATCTGACGAGATTTTGTATCTAACTGAAAAGTACCGCTTAAAATTGCTACTAAACCCCAAACAGAAACCATCACAAAAATACCAATAATTCCCCAAAGCATGAATTGCTTGCCTTCTTCTTTCTTCTCCCCACCCTCGGATAACATAAGAGTAATAACTCCATAAATAAAAACCACTACTGCCAAACCAACTAGAAACGGAACTAGTGGTCTTAAAATACCACTAATTATCATATCTATTAAAGCCTTAAAGTTTTTTGGTGTTTCGGCTAAAACTGGAATAGCAATAGCTAAAAGATATAATATGGAAAATGTAGATATAATTTTTTTCATTTTATTTTCTTACACTATTAATTGTACCAACCACGATATTGGCAATCACATCAGCGCCTAATAAAATTGCTCCACCGATAACCGTAGCATAAAAAGTTTTCTTAGCTTCCTCAATTTTTCCTGGATCACCACTAGCCGTCACAAATTTATAACCAGAATAAATTATAAAGAAAACAACCACTACACCACCAACCATAGCCACAATGTTCATAATTTTTAATAATAAAGCTTGAACACTGGTATTCTTACAACCTAAAGGATTATTTATAGTCGTTTCATCACAGCCAAGCTCTCCAGCATTTAAAAAAAATAATGGAATAATCAGAATACTAAGCGAAATAATAAATCCAGCTACTTTTTTATAATTTATTTTCATATTACTTTAAAAATTTTAAGATGGAACCCTCCTGTGTCGAATCAACCAAAGTATGAACTATAGTATAAACAATCAACCACGACACTAATATTATAACAAATCCAGTTAAGGTACTCAAGAGAATACTTTTGGCTTTTTCTTTATTCCCTGGCTTATCACCCGAAGTCATATAAAGGAAACCACCATAAACCGCCATAATGGTAAATATCACCCCCGCAATACTAATAATCCAATTAATAATTCTGTTAATTGTAGCAATAAAATCTTCGAACGTACAACCTCCTTTTATCTTTCCATCTGGACCCGCACATGGAGTATTACCACAAGTAATAAGTGGGGTAAAAGATGAAGAAATTCCCTTGTTGGGAGCAGCACAAGTTGGCATAGAAGTCGAGCTACTAACTGTGGGGCCCTCTGTAATTGGATTAGGAATATTACCACCTGGGACATCATAAATACCAATTGAATTAAGCCCAAAAGGTTCATAGGGATTAGGTTCCTGACCTGGTAAATATGGCTGTGCAAATAAGAAAACAGGTAAAATCAAAATTAATAATAGAAAAACAGATATCAAACTGGCAAAAAATTTTGTATTTAATCTATTCATTTTTTTCCTAAAAAGCTACAAGCTAACAAGCTACTTACTATTGTAATAAACTACCCAACCGATCCGAGGCGACATTAATCGCTCCACTTAAACTCTCCCGCCCGGTCGTATATGATTCTACCATATCTTGAAAAATTGCGCTGGTCTGAGCCTTATTTGGATCATACCAACCCTTGCTCATAATCGCTGATTTATTAAAAATTGTCTTGATAGCATTTGATTCTACCTGACCAAGTATATCTCTTCGGGCCGATGGTAAATTAAAAATATCCTTCCAAAAAGGAAATGCTTCAGCACTAGTTAAAGCAGTAAAGACTGTATAAGTACCGGCTGGATCACTAGAATTCTTTAAAATTGCGAAACCTAACATATTACCAAAAGTATTTAAGGTTTTGGCCGAAGCTACTTGTGGTAAAAAAGCAACATCAAAATTTAAATTAGGATTTTTATTTTTTATTTTAGTAAATTCAGAAGCAAAACCAAAATAAAGAGCCAGATCACCATTAGCAAAAACATCCACAGAATTAGCCAAAGATCGGTTCCATGAATATTCTTGCTTCACTGGATTAGAAAAGTTTGTATAAAATTCCAAAGCTAAATTAGAACTTGGATCTTTGAGTTTGCTAATAAAAGAATCATTTGAATCTAAAGTAATGATAGGATTACCGACTTGAATTAATAAGGCACTCAATATTTCTTTAGCGTTATTAATATTTCTGAATTCGCCCAAAGCCACAGCGCTACTAAAGATATTGTGAGATTGATCTTTCTTTGTCATCTTAGGAACTAAATTAGAAATTTCTGCCCAATTTACTGGTGGTTTAGTTATGCTAGCATTATTAAAAATATCCCGATTCCAATACATCACTAATGGATCAACACTAAAAGGTAAAGCCAAAACACCATTATTATTTAAGTATAATTCTCCTTCTTGAATAAAAGTCTGTTTAAAAGCCAATTCTGGTAAAACGGTATAAGGGATTGTATAAATCTTATTACTATAACGAATAATTAAATCCTGTGGCAAAATTATACCATCAGGGCCAACTCTACTTGCCAAGGCCTCAACCAAGTTCTGATCAAATGTGGAGGCACTTTTTTCTACATAATTAACTGTATATTTTAAATCATTTTCACTAAAATATTTAGAAATAAAAGAATTAAAAGAGGTCTCCGGTAAAGTTCCCCATAAAGTGATATTAATATTGGCAGTTTGATCTTTATTTCCTGAACGATAAGTCGCAAATAAAATCGCACCAATGATAATAAAAAAGATAAAGGCGCCGATAAAAACATATTGAAATAATTTGCTATTTTTCATTATTTTATTTTTCTAAAGATTAAACCATAATGTTGTGCGCCAGCAGAAATTTCTCTATCAAGAGTAAAACCATGATCTTGAAAAATACTTGTCATTTTCATCTTTGAAACTACATCTTTTTCTTGTGGACCAATGCCACCAAAAGAACCAGCCCAATCTATAACTAGAACTCGGCCATTTGGTCGTAAAATTCGCTTTGCTTCTAAAGAAAGACCGTCTTTATTTTCAATCTGAAATAATAAATTGCAAATAAGAATAGCATCTAAAGAATTCTCTCTTAATTTCGTTCCACCTAAATGTTCCAAATCACCCCAGACTACATCAATATTACTTAAATGATTTTGCCGAGCATTATTTTTTAATTTTTCTAATAAATCCTTCTGAATATCAACGGCAAAAACTTTTCCACCTGGCGAAACTGCTTTCGCGGCCGCCATTGTATAAAAACCCGACCCGGAACCAAAATCTGCCACCTGCATTCCCGGTGCTAGTGCAAATTGTTTTATATTATTTTCTGGATCAGAGAACATACTAATATTATACTATAGACAAGTCACTGATGCTAGCAAATCACCTTCCCTTAATTTCATAATTCTAACTCCCTGTGTTTGACGACCCAGTGTTGGAATTTCTTTGGTAGCAACACGAATAACTTGACTCTTTTTTGAAATAGCAGCAATTTCTTCCATCTCATCCGTCATTACTCGTGCTGCCATAATATCACCAGTCTTAGCTGTTACTTTCATTGTCTTAATACCAGATCCTCCTCTATTTTGTACCTTATATTCTTTTAATGCAGTTTTCTTACCATATCCATTAGAACTAATGACGAAGAAAGCTGGGTTAACCATTTCTTTTTTGATCACATCAGTGCTGACGACAAAATCACCTTTTTTCATTTTCACGGCACGAACCCCCGCCGCATTTCGTCCC
>CAZAJY010000035.1:0-2802 GCA_964485905.1 uncultured Candidatus Saccharibacteria bacterium
AAGGTATTCCTGTTAAAGTTTTTACTTACATAATTGAATAATTATTTATCCCAAATTCTAATATCCTAATAGTGTGCGACAGGGCGGGGCAACCTTACCAATTCTTTATCAAACCAAATCTGATCCGAATCAAGTCCGATCCCCGGAACAGAAAAAAGGTGATAGCACAAAAATTTTAATTTGATATAATTATTACTATGATGACAACCTTTCTAGCACAGGCAATTGGAATTTTATTTATTATCATAGGCTTATCTTTAGCCATTGAGAAAAAGATGATGATGGGTGTCTTTGAAGAACTTTTTCGAAACAGAGTTTTAACCTATATCTGGGGATTAATCACATTAGTAATTTCGGTTATTATAATTCTTAAGCACAATATCTGGAGAGGCACCACAGAGCTTGCAGTTACGATTTTAGGCTGGTATCTTTTTTTGGAATCATTGGTGTATGTATTTATTCCACAAAAGTACATTTTTGTCTTCTTTAAGTGGTTAAAGAGAAAAACCATTTATTCCGCCCTAGCTACTGTTTTTCTCTTGGTTGGTATATATTTTTTTTCTTCTGGATTTTTGAAATAGATTTAAAATTTTTGCATAAGTGACTCTAGGTTGGCTCTAACATCGTCCCATCCCCCGAGTCAAACAAAAGAGCCTTGATATGGGGCTTTTTTTATCTTGACAAATCACGAAAAACATACTATGATATGAACAAGAAAGGAGGTGGGCATGACATCACAAGAGAGAATGATCATTGCTCTTGCGGAACTTTATGCTGACAGAGATGTGATCCTGCTTGCCCTAAGGGTCACAACCAATCTGGCTCGCGAGGCTTTACTGAGAGATGAGCTCTTCACGGCACTGACCTTCAGTATGGCAGCACGGGTAGGACTTGAACAACTCAATGGAATCAAAGAGCAGATTGCTCTCATCGAGCAGGCACTGGGTTTCTATGATTAGGTGGGGGCGGCATCTGCCGCCCTTTTTCTTCACTCTAATCCCGTTCTAATGTTCTTGCGTCCGTCATCCGCCAACTGGTGGAGGCTGAGGGACCCCAGGAAAAGAAAAGAGGCAAGCGATAATACGCGTTTTTTTAAATTATTTCAAATAGAAAAGGGCAGAGTTGGTCTCTGCCCGTGCCTCGACGATACGAGGACTTTTAGAACCCTGCCCAGAGGAACACTATGAACTGGTGAAAGTCTCGCAGATTCACGGTTGGTGACAGCCGGACCCATTGGACGGGTCCGAGGTGTTTCAGCTCCATGAATGGCCCCCAAAAGGGTTGGATTCCCTTTCCGGGACCGCTGCCGGGCGCGTAGGTGTTGTGGCCGAATACACCCAGATACGGGAAGCTGGCCAGCGAGAATCGATCGCGAGACACTGCGAAATCCAGGCTGTCCGCGGTCAGATTCTTCTGGTACAAATTGTAACTAGTCAGGTTGATGCCAAGGATCGTAGGACTGAATCCTAGATCAAAGTCAACTCGAGGGTCGACGTTGACCTTCAGGGCACTGCTGGCGGTATCAACGCCGCCAGTGATTCCGAGACCAATGCGTGGATTGAAGATCCAGAGTTTGGGCCCAACGACGAGATCTACGTTGTTTTGTTGTGTCCAGGCCCCGACATTGCAGGGCAGGTTGAACCCTGGGAAGAAGAAGTCTTTGGAAAAGGAAACCAGTGGCCCCTTCCATGTACTTCTTGTCTCTATGCTGAAGCCGTCAGCTAGGCAGGGGATGGTAGTCAGCACCAGAAGGATGGCGATGCTGATGATTCCGACTGTGCGTCTCATTGAGACTCCTTTCGTTTTTACTTACTTCACGGTCCTTTTCGAGCGACCGATATAATAATTATAGCACATTTTTACTTTTTTGTCAAGATCCATTTTGTCACCCAAGTTCCGGCATATAATCACATCCACTTTTCCGAGTCCTGGTTTTAATATCGTCCACGACACGGAGTCAAGAAAAGAGCCTTGACATGGGGCTCTTTTTAGTATTGACAAAAAACTGTTAATATGTTAAACTATTATAAGTTGTTATAAGATAAATATCTAAATTAATAAAAATTAATTTTTATGGAAAAAAGATTTTTAAAGTTTTTAGGGCGAAAAAAGCTTAGAATTATTCTAGGCAGTTTTGCGATTGGTATTTTATTATTATCAACTGTTTCGGTTTTTTTACCGCAGGCAAGGGCAGCTTCTGATGCGATAATATTGAGCCCAAACGGAATTGGAAATTATGATCAATGGGAAAAAGATGGTGCTGATAATAAGGTAGATGCTGTTTTTTCTGATGACGGTAACCTCAGCTATATTTATAGTGAGGAAAACAACAAAGCTCAAACCTTTTCATTTCATAATGGCGACGTTCCCGAGGGTTCTATAATTAATTCAGTTGTCCTTAGGGTTATTGCGAGAGGGTTTGGCGCTGGAAATAGTCCTAAAAAAATAGTGATAGGCGTTGAAGATGGTGGTGATTTTAATGGGGGATCAGACATTGTTACAAATGAAGGATATACAACCCATGAACGAATTATGGAGGTTAATCCTCTTACTGGAGAACCTTGGTCTTTTTTTGAGATAAATAATTGGACAACTAATTTTGGAGTTAAAAGATCTAATTCTAACGGAGAAGTTAGGGTTACTCAGATTGAAATAATTGTTAATTATACCCATAACGAAGAGCCAGAATGTCAGACAGACGAAGATTGCAATCAGGGCCAATATTGTTCACAAGGTGTTTGTACAACAACCCCAGTTTGTGGTGATGGCGTGCTTGATCCTGGCGAAACATGCGATGACGGT
>CAZAJY010000035.1:2902-6438 GCA_964485905.1 uncultured Candidatus Saccharibacteria bacterium
CCCCAGTTTGTGGTGATGGCGTGCTTGATCCTGGCGAAACATGCGATGACGGTAATACCGAAGACGGAGATAGTTGTCCAGCGAATTGTATAATTGAAGAGCCGCAAACAACAGTTTTACAAACCCCAGTTTGTGGTGATGGCGTGCTTGATCCTGGCGAAACATGCGATGACGGTAACACTGAGAGTGGAGACGGTTGTTCGTCAACATGCAGCTTAGAACAATTAACTTGTGAAAATTTAACTGGTAACGGCTGGTACGCCAGATATTATAATTATTCTTCCAGCCATCCTGATATGAATTTACCTAGAGATAAGTGGCCGGACAACCTTCACGGTGATCCTTTGGGCAATACTTGGAACACAGATTGGTATGATCAAGGATATTTTAGATTTTCCAGGATTGACAATCCTTTAACTTTTGGCAATAATTTCTTTCCTTTTGATATGGCGATAGAAGAGAATGATAACGGTCATGATTTTCATTTTGGAGTGAACTGGACCGGGCTTATTACCGTTGAGACAGAAGGCGATTATGACTTCACTATAACCTCTGACGATGATTCTTGGGTTTATTTAGATGGAGCCTTGGTTGTTGATAATTCAGGACTCCATCCCGCGAGAACCGTAACAGGAATATTACATTTAGCCGACACACATATTGTTAATATATTTTTTGCTGAACGCCACGCCAGTTACTCTCATTTTTATTTTGATTTTACAAGTCAAGGCGTAACGGTTACTCCATATTCAGAAGATTGCTTGTCAGATGTTACTATTTGTAAACAAAATACCCAGCAAGAATTTTTGGAAGGATGGCAGGTAGCTTTAACTTCCACTGAAAGTATTGACGGGCCAACCTTGATAAACGTTTCTAATGATGAGGGCACAGATTCTGAAATCTTGCCCGAAGGTTATTATTTTCTTAAAGTAAGTGGAACGTATAAATATGGAACCGCTCAAATGATTGCTGATGCCGGCTATTCTTATCGGCCAGTTGGTATTCCTAATGGTTGTGATTGTTGGCTGAGTGGGTTTGAATTAGATTCAAAGGGTTTAATGGCTTGGATTAATGGAGGCCCTGTTTATTGGGGACCATTTAACGACAATCATGTTTATACCACTATTTATCACCACTTAGCAGAAGGACCAATTAATTTTTCCATTTGGGATAATATTTATGGAGATAACATAAATAATGGAAATTTTAAATTTGAGATTTTTCCAATAGAATTACAAGGAATCACCAAAGAAGATGGATGCGTTACATTTGAAGACGTTCCTTATGGGACATACAATTTAAATGAAGAAAACAGACAAGAATGGGAAAACGTTAGCGGTTTAGATGAGGTTAATGTGGACGAGAATGAAAAAACTTTTACCATTGTTAATCAAGAGCCAGAAGAACCAGTTTGTGGTGATGGCGTGCTTGATTCAGGCGAAACATGCGATGACGGTAACACTGAGAGTGGAGACGGTTGTTCGTCAACATGCAGCTTAGAACAATTAACTTGTGAAAATTTAACTGGTAACGGCTGGTACGCCAGATATTATAATTATTCTTCCAGCCATCCTGATATGAATTTACCTAGAGATAAGTGGCCGGACAACCTTCACGGTGATCCTTTGGGCAATACTTGGAACACAGATTGGTATGATCAAGGATATTTTAGATTTTCCAGGATTGACAATCCTTTAACTTTTGGCAATAATTTCTTTCCTTTTGATATGGCGATAGAAGAGAATGATAACGGTCATGATTTTCATTTTGGAGTGAACTGGACCGGGCTTATTACCGTTGAGACAGAAGGCGATTATGACTTCACTATAACCTCTGACGATGATTCTTGGGTTTATTTAGATGGAGCCTTGGTTGTTGATAATTCAGGACTCCATCCCGCGAGAACCGTAACAGGAATATTACATTTAGCCGACACACATATTGTTAATATATTTTTTGCTGAACGCCACGCCAGTTACTCTCATTTTTATTTTGATTTTACAAGTCAAGGCGTAACGGTTACTCCATATTCAGAAGATTGCTTGCCTCCAGAATGTCAAACTAATGACGATTGTCCAACTGGTCAATTTTGTTCAGAGAATGTTTGTAAAACCCCAGTTTGTGGTAATAGTATTATTGAATCACCAGAAACATGTGATGATGGAAATACTGAAAATGGAGATGGTTGTTCGTCAACTTGTCAGATTGAGAGTGGACCATCAGAACCAGTTTGTGGTAATAGTATTATTGAATCACCAGAAACATGTGATGATGGAAATACTGAAAATGGAGATGGTTGTTCGTCAACTTGTCAGAATGAAGGGTCAGAAGAGCCAGTAAATGGCGGCTGGTCGGGTTGGAGCGCGTGTTCGGTGTCTTGTGGCGGAGGAACACAGACCAGAACTTGTACTAATCCAGCCCCGGCTAATGGTGGTGCTTTATGCGAAGGTGGCGACACCCAGTCTTGCAATACTCACGGTTGTGGCGGCGGCGGCGGCGGCATTTATTTAATGATTTATAATGTAAACCTAGCTTCGCGTTCAGAAAATAGTGCTTTGATTACTTGGAATACCAATAATCCTGCAACTAGTTATATTATTTATTCTTTAAAAGACGAGCCTCATGTTTATGATCCTAATTCGTCTTCAGATAATCCTCCAAAATATGGTTATATGTATGCTACCGCAGAATATGATACTAGTCCAAATGTTCTTTTACACTCAATATCATTAGATAATTTATTACTTTCAACTGATTATTGTTATCGAGTAGTTTCTCGCGGACCAGTGGCCGTCAGCTCAGAATATTGTTTTACTACTCTGGGAGAATATACCCCACCTGTGCCTCCGGTTACCCCTTTTATACCTCTACCTCTAGTGCCCCTAGTGATTTCTCCTACGCCTCCGGTTGCTCCTCTTATACCCCCATTCATTCTTCCCGTAGTTTCGCCTGAAGGGACCGAAATACCCGAAGAAATAATTCCAATTTCAGAATTAACTGGCAGCACAGGGTCTCTTTTACAGAAATTACTTGGCAGTATTGGCAGTAGTATTGGCTTTCTTTTTACCGGAATGTGCTTGCCATGTTGGTTGCTTTTGCTTTTGTCTATTTATCCGTTTTATAAAGGATTTGAAATGAGAAAAACTAAAAATATGAAATGGTGGATGATTTGGGGCGGCCTTCATCTTATTTTAATGACAGTCTTTTATCTCTGGTCGTATGGCTGTATTTCTTCTTGGATTTATTCAGTTTTAATTTTGTGCACAGGATTACTAAGAATTTTTGTGATTAAGGCTACGCCAGCGATTGAGAAATAAAAGAGTCTTAATATATAGGGCTCTTTAAAGTAATGGTGTGCAGAGGGATGGGGTCAGAATCAACTTAATGGATCAGGTTTTGGTACATAAACACCTCCACCTTCTTGGATTCTGGTTCTAATGTTGTTCCGTCCCCGGAGCCAGCAAAAAAGAGCCTTGTGTATATGGGGCTCTTTTTAGTATTGACAAGAAAGATAAAAGTAAGATAATAAAAAAACG
>CAZAJY010000036.1:0-6391 GCA_964485905.1 uncultured Candidatus Saccharibacteria bacterium
CTGGTAAATGCTGTCGATAATAATCTGCGCCTGGATTTGGCATGCCCATGGAATTGAGAGAAAATCCCGGGCTGGACCAAAAAACTTCACCGCTATTGCCTGGCCTTGGGTTAACCGCAATGGAACCGATCATAATCGCTGCTGTCGGAGCTCGCGCTAATTTTCGCGCCTCTTCAACTAATCGACAAGTTCCAGCCGCATTCATCAACGGATGCTCCAGCCGAATTCCTGCTAACCTCACCGATAAGTCCACGACACCTCCTTTTATTGATGCTTATTATATCTTATTTTTCATATCTGTCAAGGCCAATAGGCCGCAGCCCTGAGCGTAGTCGAACGGACAACCTACCTGTGGATTAAAAAATGGACTCGTTCGCGTACGAGTCCATTAAGAGATGTTTAGACTATCATGGTTAATAAAAATATTCTGCCGTCTTATTTTTTACCGAGAAAGAATTACTCTATTATTTTTTTAAGGACAGGATCATTAGGAAGCATGCCTTCTTGCAGCGCATCTTTTATTTCTTTTTTCATTTTTTCAAGATCCCCCTCGTTCAAAGAGCAAATTTTTTCCGGAGATTCATTGAATCCTCCGCTAACATCACCCCCTTTGGCAGTAACAAGGGGCACGGCCCTATTATTGAATGGAACTGTCGTTAGCATAACAAAATAACATATATCTAAATTTAATGCTCGAGGACGACTTTCCGCGTTTTTAAATAAAGCGGTGCATGTTTTATTCAGCAATACGGTTTCTTCTAAATCTAATATCTTCGCGGCATATGTTATATTTTCTGTCTCGACCCAATAGACATACTCTTTTTCTCTATATCTAAAAACGTCACCAAATTTATACAACATAGGATTTATTCTTCGGTTAGTTCAAAATTTTTAATGCTAATTCAATTTCTTCTTTAGACACCAAACAATTATTATCTTTGGCCGCCAAAGAATAGCTGATTTCTTGCAGTAAATAAGTTTCCCTCCATGCTGATTCCTTATGTGAAGCGTCCTCTATCTCTTTTGCGGTTTTAGTGGCAAATCTTGCACAAACTTCTTTCATAACCTCAATTTCTCTTTTTGAAAAAAGTCTTTCATCTTGCTCTACAAATTTTTTTAAAGGAACAATTCGATGTAGATAGTTGCTTTCTGTTTTTTCAATCCTTATTGTGTCGGCTAAGACAGAATTGTCTAAGTCTTCAGTGACAGTGCTAACTAAATCCATTATGCCCGACGGAACTGGACCATAATCAAGATGAATGTATGTATCCCATGTAATGGGAACACCATATTTTTTCAGGTGACCAAAGTCAGCGAAGTAAAACAATTTCATAAGTTTTACTTTCCCCAATAAACTCTTATCCGTATAGGTCCCAAAAAATCTTATCATTGCCTTTAATTTTGGAAGCGGTATTTTCATATGTTTTAATTATAAAACATAAATCATAATTACGCAAGCCCTGGCGGTGTGCATAAACCCTTTAATTTTAACAAAAACGACCCATTTAGGGGCGAATTTTAAGAAATCACTTTTAGCTATTTAGTTGATTTTCCCTGCTCTTTAGTCCTAGGCGATGGAACGAGGTTAGCGCCGATTTTTTGATTCTGCCCTGCTCTTATGCCCTTATATTTTATTGGCTTAATTATCCTGATGTGGTAAAATTAATAATGAATACCCCCCTTGTCTAATAATTTCAAAACGATATAATAATATATATGCCGCTATTAGCACAAGCAATCAAAAAAACCTTTCTAAATTTGAGACCCTGCAAAAGCTGGTCTTTTTGTGACGTAGGGCGGAAAGAAACCAATGCCCTTACTCATAACTACCATCGCTATCCGGCAAAGTTCATTCCACAAATCGTCAAAAAACTAATTAAGGATTACGCTCCGAACGATACACAAGTTGTTTGCGATCCGTTCGGCGGATGTGGAACGACCTTGGTTGAAGCGAAACTTTTGGGGCACAAGAGTATTGGTTTTGATATAAACCCTGTTGCCAAACTTATCACACAGACCAAAACAACCGCCATCAAACCGCGAACGCTTACAAACAATAGAAATAAATTTTTAGAGTATTACGAAAATGCTCCATCGGTCTCGCGTGTCCATCATCAACGTATCAACTACTGGTTTGACGAAGCAACTGTCCAAGAATTAGACAAAATTTATTTTGCGATTAAAAAAATCAAGAATCACAATGTTCGCCGTTTTTTTCTCTGTTCTTTTTCCCATAACCTGAAAAACTGCTCTCGTTGGTTGATGAAAAGCATTAAACCAACAATTGATAAAGACAAAACCCTACCAAATCCCAAAGAAACTTTTTTGCGACATCTAGATTCAATGATAAAGAAGAATGGGCAATTTTATGCTACCCTTACTCAATTAGGATACATTAATACCTCCGCAAAAATGTACCGCAAAGATTCTACAAAAAAACTTCCGATTAAATCAGAAGCCGTTGATCTTATTATCACCTCGCCACCCTATGTCACATCATATGAATATGCTGATCTTCATCAGCTTTCATTACTTTGGTTCGGCGATGACCCTAAACACTTTAAGAAGTGGCATCATTTTAGTAATGAATTTATAGATTTTCGCAGAAATTTCATCGGCACAAGTTCAAAAAAGAAAAAAAGTGGTGATTTTAATAGTACGATAGCAAAACAGATCGTTGATGACTTGGCGCAAATAGAACGCCCACTTGCTATTGATGTTGCAAATTATTTTTTGGATATGAAGACGGTTTTTTCCGAAATGTACCGAATACTTAAAACAGGTAGTAAGGCATGCGTTATTATTGGCAATACAAATTTACGTGGAATTAAAATTCTAAACGCACAAGTTGCGGTAGAACAGATGCAGGCCGCTGGTTTTCAAAAAACTATTTTTATCAAGAGAGAGATTCTAAATAAAATGATCACCCCTTGGCGGGATTTAGAAAGCGGTAAATTTACCGGAATGAATAATCCACTTAAAACTCGTACCTATGAACATGAATATATTATTATAATGGAAAAATTATCTCGATAATTTTTTGATATTCTGAATAACCATCTTGGCCGTAGCACGAATCGCCCTTTCGAACACCTCCTCGCGTGGATCGACAGTACTTATACTCGCACTACCATTAAAATTCAAATCTTTAAATTCTAAAAACATCCATACAGCATTTATATAGATCTGCTTAAATAAGACATCCCTGGCAACCTCTCGGTCATTCACCGAGATTTTTCTTAAATCGTCAAATGGTTTCGAATCAACATTTATTTTTATTCTTTTTAAATCTTTCCAAGAAGGGATTCTGGCAATTGAATTTTCATCCCACACGGGTGTATCGTTGTCCCAATTGGCCCTCTCGACTCTTTCTGGTCGCGGTAAATCAACCTGTGATTCAGTATTGGGTTGAATTATCTCGGTGGGTATTATCAAATTAAAAATATTCTTATTATCCTTGATCGTGATTTTAATATCATTGATCTTTTTTATTTCATCTCTTTTATAATGTAACTTTATCGAAAGAATTCCTTCATGCAATTTTGACTTACCAAAATCAATATCTTCATGCGGATGTATAGTAAGCGATCCTGGATTAGATGCGCGTTCAAAATAATCATCCACGGCATCTGTATTAATTTTTAATTTGGTCGCTTCATTTAATAAAATCTGCAATTTCTTTTTTGAGGGCGCAAAGAATGTTGGAAACTCTTGACCAAGATATGGAATTTTTTCTTTTAAAATAACAGTCGCTATCCCATTAATTTCTATACCTTTCGAAGGTACGCGAAGCTGAAAAATTAACGCCTCCTCTTGAGGAGCTTTAAAACTTGGATTAGCATCAATTCTAAAGGTTAATCGTCCATTTTTATAAGATGAAAAAGCTATTTGAAAATGTTCCGATTTTCCCCAATCATATTCACCACGATCTTCACATCGCTCAAATAATTTCGCATCGGCTTTGGTATCAAAAGAAATTTTTCCATATGATCCCTCTTCAATTTCACGGGGATCGGGGCCAATTAATTCAAATTTTTGAGGAAGATAGGTGCCCTCATATTCTGGATCTGGGGGTGGCTCCACACCATCATCATCTTTTTTCTTAACAGGAAAATCGTCGCCGATATCAAAAAGCTCTCTGAGTTCAGGTTGACCTTCTATCTCCTTCATTAATTCTTTTCTAAGAAGATCGTCTCTAAACGAATCTTCTGATGTAAAGGCTAATCGAGCATATTCTTCATCTAGTTCTTTAAAATTTCCACTCTCAAAAAATATTTTTAACCTTTCGAGCGCAAGGCGCGTTGTTGCGTTATTTTTAAACTTTTCTCGTCCAGAATGAAGCATCTGAGCAACGGGAGGATTAATACTTGATATATCAATAAATGCAAAAAGATATGGCGATAAATCCACCAATTCACATTCATTTCTTAACCATGAAAGATTCTCTGTGTGTAAAACAAGTCCGTCTTTAATGAAAAAAACCTTTTCGGGCATTTCAAGATAAGAACTAAGGTCATCTTTCGTCTCCATTTTGTGTTTAAATATAAAAACCTCAATCTCTTTTTTGCCTATTTCGCCTAAATCAACTGGTAATCTTCGAGGATAAGCATCTCGAAGTATTTCTGGTTTACGCAAAAGTTTTTCGCGAAGACCAAAAATAGTATAATCAATACCTCCTCTATAATCACGAAGCTCTTTTAGATAAATTGGCAGGGGCACGTCTGGAAGTTTTTTCTCCATAAATTCATTTAATCCTCTAAATACAATATTCCCCTTTTGTGGTAACTGATAATCATATAATTTAACCAGACAGCCCTCATTAAAGACATAATTATCAACCTGGATGGCCTCGTCGGCAGGAAAAGAAAATATATCTTCTGTATTTTTCTCAACCAAATATTCATAGACAAATTTCTCAGAAGTATAATCAAAGCGTCGGCGTACGATCGTAAAGCCGAAATGATCATAATTCGGAAGACGATCTTTGTCTTTTATCGTCGCAGGGCGTCGACATAAGATAAATTGTAAATAATTAAAATCATAAGTATTGGGGTTTCCTGCAAAACCAAGGGGGCTTGAACCTCCTTGATTATAAGTACCATAGACAAAAGGAATCTTTTCCTTAATGTTTTGATTAAGACTGACGATGGTGTTTTTTATATTATTGGGTTGTTGTCCCTCACCTTTGTCTATAATTGTTATGGTTGGCCTATCGCGCTTGCCCTCGGCCGTAACTCGCAACCATTCCTTAGCAAACTCTGATCTTTTCTCTCGTAGTTTCTCTTTCCCACCGAAAAAACGCTGAAGAGCCTCGGCCATTGTTCTAGGTGCTGTATTTTTGTCGCGCGGATCAATGCCCTCCTCATAACAACGTCGCATTAATATCGCATCTATTGAATTTGTAATTTTTTCCATTAAAGCGTTATCTGCGTCACGCATTTGCCCATCAATGGTTCCAACATTATTCGACCGACCGCCATAAAAAAGCCAACCCTCTTCATCAAGTTTTTCCTTTTTCACAATCTTCTCTAATTCTTCGGAGGTTTGACACTTCAAAATTTCTAATAAAATTATTTTATTTTTCTGTGATTCCATATGATTTATAACTTAAATTCTTTATTTTTAGAATAATGAAATCTGGCCTTTATCTCCCTGGTCTTTTTTTCAATTTCAGAAAAAATTTTATTAATTTCGTCTTCGGTATATTCATAAGCGCTTCTATTAGCGCAATTTCCAAGGACTCTTAATCTTTTTAAAACTTCATTGGTTCTATAAACGGCCAATCTTTTAAATCTTTCTTTTCTGTCTTCTATTTTATTGTCCATAATTTTATATTTATTAAATAACACTATTATAAGGATATAATACTATTAATAATATGTCAACACCCTTCCTGTGGAAAACTTTTATATTAAAAATCACGAACTTAATTCCGTGATTTTTAATTTGCGCTCTTAAAACTCAATCTACTTTGACGTATATTCAATCTTTAATTTTTCTTGCACCACAGCTTGGGCCGCGGCTAAACGAGCGATGGGTACGCGATATGGCGAACAGCTGACATAATTCATGCCGATTTTATGACAGAATTTGACACTCTCGGGATCGCCGCCATGTTCACCGCAAATGCCGATTTTAAGATTTTTTTTGACGCTGCGTCCTTTGGCCAAACCGAGTTTAACCAATTGTCCCACGCCATCTTGATCTAAGGTTTGAAATGGATCGGCGGACAAAATATGTTTGTCTAAATAAACTCTGATAAATTTACCGGCATCATCGCGAGAAAAACCAAGGGTCATCTGCGTTAAATCGTTAGTGCCAAACGAGAAAAAGTCAGCTTCAGCGGCAATCTTGTCGGCCGTGACAACGGCGCGCGGCACTTCAATCATGG
>CAZAJY010000037.1:0-6348 GCA_964485905.1 uncultured Candidatus Saccharibacteria bacterium
AAGAAAGTCAAAAAGAAGAAACCACAGCTTCATATTTAGGAATGTTGAAGTGGGGGAATGGAATGAAATTACAGGAGGAGATATTGGAGAAGTATCCGATAGAATAGTTAAAATAGTTTTATATATAATTGCAATAATAAGACAGCGACCGCTGGCTTATTATTGCATAACCTAGTTTTGGCTTTGTTTAGTAATTAACAAAGTGATGTGTTATAATTATCACATGTTCAAGCAGAAACCATTCCCTTTTTCTTTCATTATTTTAGCGATTTTAATTGTTGTTCATTTATTTGCCTCCTACTATTCTCTTTATTGGCGATGGCCTTATTTTGATATATTGGTTCATTTAATTAGTGGTCTTTGGATTGCGCTAGTTTTTCTATGGTTGGCTTCGGTTTTTGAACAAGTTAATTCTTTGAAAGAATATAAAATTAAAACTTTTTTGATAGCTTTTGTTTCCGCTGTTTTATTTGGGGTAATTTGGGAATTATTAGAGAATTTTTATCAAATTACTTATACCAATATGTCTAGCTATGGTTTAGATACAGCCCTGGATATTCTTGGTGATGCTCTAGGTGGAATCTTAGCTTTTCTTTATTTTGTAAAACGAAAACGTTGCACTGGTGATACCTGTGAGATTTTACATCCTTTTTATAATCAGACTGGCCTAATTAAAAATTAAATTAGTATGGCAAAGCTGACTTTTTATGGTGGAACGGGGATGGTGACTGGGGCTAATTTTCTTTTAGAAGCTGATGGAACAAAGATCTTAGTTGACTGTGGTTTAGTCCAGGGAAATAAATTTGCCGAGAATTTAAATCGTTCGGAGTTTTTTTATAATCCAGCAGAAATTGATTATCTCTTAATTACTCATGCACATATTGATCATATTGGGCGTATTCCTAAGTTAGTAAAAGATGGTTTTAAGGGGCAGATTTTAAGCACACCGGAAACGAGAGAAATTGCAGAATTTTTATTAGCCGATACCGTAAAAATCTTAGAAACTGAAGCTCGTCACGAGGGAATTTTACCATTATATGAAATGGCTGATTTGGCACCAACTTTTGCTCTATGGAATACGGTGTCTTATCATATTCCAAAAGAATTAAAAGACGGCATTAGTATTTATTTGAAAGATGCCGGACATATTTTAGGGTCAGCGATGATTGAAATTTCTTATAATAATAAAAAGATAGTCTTTACTGGTGATTTGGGCAATTCTCCATCTATTTTACTTAAAGATACGGAAGAAATTACGGACACTAATTATCTGGTAATGGAAAGTGTTTACGGTGATAGAAATCACGAGCCGAAAGAGGCCAGAACTAATAAATTGAAACAAGTAATTGAGGATGTTATTAAATATAATAGAACATTAATTATCCCAGCTTTTTCTTTAGAACGCACACAGATGATTATTTATGAGATGAATGAGATATTTGAGAATGAAATCAAACAAAAAATACCTGTTTTTTTGGATTCACCCTTAGCCATAAAAATTACTGGTGTTTATGAAAGATATACGGAAGATTTTAATGATAAAGCTCGGGCAGACATAAGATCTGGCGATGATATTTTTAATTTTCCTGGTTTGAAATTTATTGTGCAGGGTGGGGAATCAAAAATGATTCAAAAAGTGCCTAATCCCAAAATAATTATCGCTGGATCGGGTATGTCAGTGGGAGGGAGGGTGATTTTTCATGAAAAATATTATATTGATAATCCTAATGCTGAAAT
This sequence comes from uncultured Candidatus Saccharibacteria bacterium, assembly GCA_964485905.1. Taxonomy (GTDB): domain Bacteria; phylum Patescibacteriota; class Minisyncoccia; order Phycocordibacterales; family GWA1-40-21; genus CAIJXO01. The sequence continues at coordinate 1,738 of CAZAJY010000037.1, forward strand.
TTTATTTGTTGGTTATCAAGCCGTCGGGAGTCTGGGTCGTCAGCTTCAGGACGGAGCTAAAAAAGTTACTATCTATGGTGAGGAAAAAGAAGTAAAAGCACAAATCGATTCTATCGCTGGTTATTCATCTCATAAAGATTCGGATCATTTGGTGGAATTTGTGGAAAAAGCCACCAAAAGTGGCAAACTTAGGCAAGTTTTTTGTGTCATGGGAGAGCCAAAATCCTCTCTTTTCTTGGTGCAAAAATTGCGTGATAATCTAGGCGTTGACGCCGTGTACCCAGAGTTTAAGGAAACAGTGGAGATAGAGTTATAAAAAACCTCCCGTTTTTCGGGAGGTTTTTTATTTATTTTACTTGAACTAGGACGCGTTTGAAAGTGTCGGGGTTATGTTCAGCTAAATCAGCAAGGATCTTGCGGTCCACTTCAATGGCCCTCTTTTTTAGGGCACCAATAAACTTGCTGTAAGTAAAACCTTCGGCTCTTAAGCCAGCATTGATCTTGACATTAAATAATCGGCGCATATCACCCTTTTTGTCTCGGCGGTGGGCGAAAGCATGAGCGCCAGCGTGCATCATTGCTTCGGTGGCGTTAGCTTCCTTAGTTGATCGGCCGAAACGATAGCCCTTAACTTGCTTTAAGAGATTACGTCTAGTTTTGGTCTTTAAAACCCCTCTTTTAACTCTGGTCATTCTGTTTGATAATTAAATTATTAATAAAATTTTATGCACCAACTAGGAATCTAGCCTTAGCTTTATTCTTAAAGTTGACGTTTATTGTTCGATTTTTAGCTTGTGAAGATCGCCCACTGTCTTTGGAATTAAAGTGATTTTGTCCGGCTTTGCGACCAACAATTTTACCAGTTCTGGTCACTTTCAATCTTTTGCTAAATGATTTATTTGTTTTCATTACTTTTTTCTATTACCATTGTTAAACCTTTCATTCCCTTTTTAGGGGCCTCGGCGATTTTATATTTTTCTGTAATTAGTTTTAAAATTCTTTCTAGTCTTTCATTTAAAAACTTAAAGTCCATATATTTAGCTCGGCCGGTGATAAATAAATCTAATTTTATTCTATGACCCTCAGCCAACCACTCAGAAGCTTTTTTGGCTTTTAATTGCAAATCATGTTCGTCGGTGGCAATCTTTACCTGTAAACTTTTGGTCTCCATTACCTTCACCTTTGATTTGACAACCTTTTGCTTCTTTTTTTCATCATACTGATACTTACCAAAGTCGGTAATCTTACAAATTGGCGGAACAATATTTGGTGATATCTCCACTAAGTCTAGATTTAATTCCTGGGCCTTTGTTAAGGCTTCAGTCAGTGAAATTACTCCGAAATTCTCACCCGCCGGGCCAATAACTCTAAGCTCGGGAGACTTTATTTGATGATTTATTCTGGTTCTTATATTACTCAACTTTTTATATCAGTTATTGACAGACTGTATTTATAGCATAATCTGGCTTTTTGAGCAAGTGGAAATTTGGACAATGTTTTGGGGGGTGTCTGCCATTGCAAACCCCCCCCATGGCCTCTCTCCAGATCGCCCCTTCCTTAATGATCATTGTGTTGGATCTTGATGATTCCTCTTTCTCTTAGCCAGGCGCCAAAGTAGAAGAGGATGGCGGAGGTCAGAAGAAAGGTACCAAGATACCCGATTCCCCTGACTATGAGGCTAGAACCATTGGCGAGATGTCCAAAGACACCAGACAACCAAATAACCCCAGTAACTACTGCGAGCCAGAAACCAAACAAGATAGCCCCGATAATGAATACTCCAAAGTACATTCCTTACCTCCGGTTAAGACGTTACGAAACTCTTTCCACTGTCTAAATTAGCACATTTGATATTTAAAGTCCAGCTTAGGCTTGCATAAAATGTAAAAAGGTGTATAATATATATATAAATTAAATATGCCGAAAAGGGGCATATTTTGTTTATGGTCGAATTTTATTAATTCAATAATCAAAAAAAGCGATGTTTATTTTTATTTTAGGGGTTGTTGAGATGTTTATTATTGCTTATTGGACAAAAGCCGTTGTTGAATCAAGAATTTATATGAGTGGAGCAATCACTATTATAAATATTTTGATTTGGTTCTATGTTTTACGAACATTTATTGATAATCTAGACAACTGGTATCTGGTTTTGTCTTATGCCTTAGGTTGCGCGACAGGAACTATGCTCTCTACTCTTGTTTCTAATCAAGAGAAAGTGCGGAAGAATAAAAAAGTAAAATCAGCTTTAACCAAACTGAAGACAGAATCTTTGGTCACAGAATAAAAGCTATGATTTACATTACCGTGGAGGAGCCACCGCCTATTTGGCTCAAATAAAAAACCATCCTGAGTTCTATAAACGAAGGATGGTTTTTTATTTGTATTAATTTTAATTTAATTTTTAAAATATTGAAAAACTCGTCACCTACTACCTTGCGGTTTCGGTGACGAGTTCGTTTGCTGTCTGTCTGGGCCCCCTAGCCCAGATGGTTTGTGAGGAAACTTTGCCAGCCAATTTTATCGGCCAGTGTTTGTAGCCAGTTGAGCCACATGTCTACATAGATCACCCAGGCGGTGATCGTGAAGATTATGGCCAGTTGGCCACACTTCTGCTCAAAGGGACCGATGTCTCTAAGGTAGTTAGACCACCTTTCTCGGCTCCAATACTGGTGATAGGTCGGGCGGTTTCGCCTTACAGCGAAATACTGCATTCCAGACATTATGGCCGTGGCCAGAAGGGCCACTACCGTAACTCTTTGCCAGCCTTCTGGCAGGTTGTCGCAGCGGATCGCCAAACTCACCACGAGTGTGAAAATGGCTGCCACAACAATTCCTATCCAGCCCCAGACGATCCGGCCCCAGCTTCTCATTCCACACTTTTGCATACTTCCTCCCCTTACTTATTACCAGACACGTCAAAACTCCTTTATCAGGATAGCATAGAACTTTATTTTCGTCAAATCTCTTGAATTTTTCAAACACTAATAAATATGTTAAAATACTCTTATCTTATTAATATATGAATATTGGTTCAAATAAAATAATAATTCTTTTATGTTTGATCGCCATTATTATGGCTGGAGTTTTTTGCTCTGCTTATTTCCAGATGTCTAATTCTGATTGTCCGGGGTCAGCGCACAGTGACACTTGGTGCAGTAATGTTTTTATTCATGGAAGTATTATTAGTACCGCGACTTTTTCCAGCCTATTTGTCCTATTATTAAGCCTGGTATTTTTTCTTTTCTTAAATTTAATCAGAAAGTCCAGAAATATCTGTTCTGTGGGCAAAATTCAGCGACCTCTTTACCATCGACAAACTTTTCATATATTAGACCCCTTGCAATTCGCTTTTTCCAATGGAATCTTACATCCTAAGAAGCCTAATACTTTCTAGATAGCCGAGAGTTTATTAGAAAGTATTAACTAAATAAAAAAATGCAAAAGAAAGTTATCTTTCTATCTGCACTTTTTGTTCTGATCTTGGGAACCTTATTTACATTTGCTCAGTTTAGTAAAGATGGGCAGAATATTACCGACTCAGTTCTGAGTGGGGTAGAAGCAACAATTTATAAATCACCCAGTTGTGGTTGTTGCGTGGGCTATAATGCAGAAATAAGGGGGCTCGGGGTTAAGACAAAAATTGTGGAAATAGAAAATATGCAAGAAATAAAGGATAAATATAATATTCCTAAAGATATGGAAAGTTGTCACACGACAATAATTGGCAATTACTTTATTGAAGGGCACATGCCTTTTGAAGCCGTGGAAAAACTACTGACGGAAAAGCCAGACATTAATGGTATTGCTTTGCCCAATATGCCAGCTGGAACACCGGGTATGCCAGGAATAAAATCTGGACCATATAACATTTATCAAATCAAAGACGGAATTAGTTCTCTATATATTTCCATCTAATTAAAAATATGAAAAAAAATTATAAATTTATAATTCTTATTGTAGCGGTGGTTATTGTTGCCTTTGTTTCGGGGCTTTTAGTCCCTGATGAATCCATTATCTTTGGGCTGTATCACCTGAATATGGTCAGTATGGAAAATATGGGTGAACATCGGGCGGATTTATTAGCTCATCGGGATGATATGGTCAAGGAAATGTTAAATAGCGGTAATTATCGCTGTTGTCTGATGAAGCCTTGTTCCTATTGTATTGAAAAAACACCGGGGCATGGTTTGGGTGCTACCTGCGATTGTCTAAAAGATATTGTGGAGGGGCGACATCCTTGTGGAGAATGTATCGGCGAAATATTAGAAGGTCATGGAAATAAATATCTGGCTGAGTATTTCCCGGCGGCGATTGCAGAAGAAATTGGGGTTCAATATTTGGATACCCTTAGGCAAATTATTTCGGAGAAGTATGATGTGCCGATTGAGAAGTTAAGATAGCTAGTTTGATTTATAGATAAATAAAAACACCTAAATGATTATTTTGGTGTTTTTATTATGTAGTCGAGTGGAAGCGCCGAGAATTGAACTCGGGTGCAAAAGATATCCTAGATTGAATTTACAAGTGTAGCTTATCTTTTGTTTTTCGGAAATTAACCTCTGGATAAGCAAAACAGTTAATTTCTTATTTCCTTTGTGTCAGCGAAAG
>CAZAJY010000038.1:0-6122 GCA_964485905.1 uncultured Candidatus Saccharibacteria bacterium
AAAAACAATAAAGCGTACTTTTAGCTATAAAATTCTTGGAGTATTATAACCCCTTAATTTCACTCACTTTTTCTCTCAAGCCCGCCATATACTCAAAGAACTCTATTGTTAGTCAATGGCTTGCGAAGCAAACATACAAGGTTCCAGCGAAGCTGGGTTCTTAGTCAATGGCTTGCGAAGCAAACATACAAGGTTCCAGCGAAGCTGGGTTCTTAGTCAATGGCTTGCGAAGCAAACATACAAGGTTCCAGCGAAGCTGGGTTCTTATTTTCGGAATGTAGTTTTTTCCTTGCCGAAATCAAGGTTCTGCGAGTAAAGCGAGCAGGTTCTTATTTTCGGAATATAGTTTTTTCCTTGCCGAAATCAAAGTTTCCTTATAATAAACTGCGGTGAGGGGAGCTAAACAAAAACCATCTTTTTATTAGGATGGTTTTTTGGTAAAATAGAAAAAATAATTAAATTAAATTTTATGAAAGTCATTGCTATATGCGGAAGCCCGCGGAAAAATGGAAATACGGAAATTATGTTGAAGGAAGCGTTGAAAGGAATACAAGATAAAGGTGCTAAAACGGAATTGATAAATTTGTCCGGAAAAAACATTAAATATTGTTTGGGACATGATAACTGCGGATATCCCTGCAAAATTAAGGATGATATGGACGCAATTCACAAGAAAATCATTGAAGCCGACATAATCATTATCGGTAGTCCTGTTTATTACTGCAATGTTTCTGGCTTGCTTAAAAATTTTATGGATAGGTGCACCTGTCTGACAAAGGGACTTAAACTCAAGGGTAAGATTGGTGCTGCGATTACGGTTTCTGGTTTTTCTGCCGGCAATGCCGAAGCAGAATATCATATTTGGGATTTTCTGAACTGGCATGGAATAACGTTGCATGGGAGATGCACTGCCGAAGGTTATGCCGAAAAGAAAGGAGAAATTTTAAGAAAAAAAGACAATCTTAAATCGGCGAGAGAATTAGGTGAAAGACTGGTAGATTTTTACAAAGAACATAAAAGATAAGTTTTAACATCGAACGACTAATTCTTTCACTGATTTTATTAAACTAAAGTTAGTAATTGCCTCACTTCTCTTATAACTAAGTCAGGGGCGGGGAGGGCTTTGGGCCAGTCATAAGTTTGAAAGCTATCCCTCCAAGCGAGCACCGATAAGAAGCCTTTATTTATAGGGGCTTTTTGGTTATACTCCGGACAGGACTCGAACTTTTTATTTGATTTTAAATTGCTTAATCAACGGCCTTTCAGTCAGATTTTAGCATGTTGAACACGCGTCAGTTGACTTTTTGTTGACAGCGTGGTATAATTGTAGTGTAATATTGGGATGCACATTTTATTTGGGGATATCATAAAAAAGGAGTTCTGTAATGAAAAGATTGATCGTATTGAGACATAGCCTGAAAAATTCTGGTTCTGGGAACGTGACGCTTTCTCTACCGGGACAAAATCTCGCTTTTGCGGTTGGCAAAAAATTAAAAGAAGCTGGTCTTTTAGACAGCGTCACTGTCCTTGTTGGATCAGATCAAATTCGCACGATACAAACAGGGCTGATAATTTTAACAGCAGCAGAGAAAGCTGTTATGAAGGTTGTTCAAAATTCCCTGGTTTTTACCACAAGGTTCGACGAGTGGGTTAAATATCTGCCATCAAAAGAGACCAAATTGCCGGAGTGCGAGAACGTTCTGGGGTATCTAAAGAGAACCCAGCCAGAGTTTTACAAGTCAGAGGCTGAAAGCGTAGCCAATGCTTACCTCTCCGTTTTTGACAGCTTCAAAGATGGGGAAGTAGCTCTGATTGTTGGGCATTCACCAACAACAGAGATGGTTATCGCCACTTTAGCTGAAGAAGACCCAAACAATATTTCCGACTTGAAAGAATGCGAAGGCTGGGAAATAATTATGGAGAATGGCAAAATTTCGATTAAAATTCTTCCATAATAAAAAAGAAGCGCATAAAACAAAAAGCCGTTAGAGCGACTAACACAAAGTAAGTGTTAACTCCTAACGGCTTTTATAATACTTGAAATCTCTGCTGGGCAATTTGACGAAATTCATCAAAGAAGAAATTGTTCAAATCCTCTTTAATTAATTCGAGAATTTTTTGACGGTCAGGGTAAACTTTTTTCATTTTTTCAATCCGCTCGTTATTGAAACGATCTAAAATATCAATGTCGTGAAAAATTTTCTTATTAGGAGTGTCATAAGCGGCTTTTGCATTTTCAATATTAAGTTGTTCAAAATCGTGAACACTAATCATATTTACTATTTGCTTGGTAATCTGCTTGTTGTAATCAATCGCCTCAAGCAGATCTTGGGCAATTTTTGCTCCAGTTAACATATGCACCAACTTGCCATTTTCTATTTTTTCTGGACCTGTAACATATTTAAAATGCTCCTGCAAAATAGCAGAGTGGCCGATGTCGTGCATCATAGCCATAGGAATTAAAATGTCTTCATCTAAATCAACGTTGCCTTTGTAGTTTAAAATAAATTCTACTGTATCTTTGGCATGTTCTAAGTCGCCTGGCCTTCCTTTTTCTAAAAAAGGAATACATTTTTCCCATAATGTATAAAATTCTTTTGGTAAGTTTATTATTTCTAACATCGTTTTGTTATTTTAAAATTTTCACAAATCCCTCATTGGCATTAACCTCAACTATATCGCCGTCCTTCAAAACATGGGTGGCTATTTTCGTGCCAACTATGCAGGGCTTTTTTAGCTCACGAGCCACAATAGCAGCATGAGAGATGATACCTCCAGTGTCTGTAACAAAAGCAGCAGCTTTTTTCATGGCAGTAATTAAATCGGGATTAGTGGCCGAAGAAACTAAAATATCTCCTTCTATAACCTTATCTATATCTTCTTTAGTTAAAACAATTTTAACAGTACCCCTTACTAGGCCACTGTAGGCCACCATTCCTTTAAGGATATCTTGTTTTTCTGACACTATTTCACTGACTTTCTTAACATCTTTCAGTTGGCTAGATAAAATTTTATTCATTGCTTGGCCCTCGTAAACTTTTATCGTGCCGTTGGTTGCTAAGTAACAACATTCATTTAAGCGTAGCTTAGCTTTACTTCTGTAATAATCCGCTTTGTTTTTCAAAAGAGCATCTGCTATTTCCTCTAAAACTAAATACTTAACTTCCTTAAAATCCATTTGCAACCTCTTGGCTATTTCCACAATAACTTTATCCATAGCAACATAAGAGCTCTGATAAAAGTATTTTCTATAATCCTTAATAAACATAAGCTCGGCAGAAACTTCAAACAAATGAATTAGCTGACTAGATAAGCCCAATTCTTTAATAATTTTATTTTTTTGAATTTTTACCTCTTTGTAATGCTCAAGTAAATTTTTCTTTTGCCTCTCAATATTTTCAGTTTGGTCTAAGTTACCTTTAAGTAATTTAACAAGGTCGTCAATATTCATAATTGGACCTTCATATTGATAAGGCAACCATGCGAATTTTCGAGTATGGTTTTTTAACAACCTAAAAACCAGTAGGTATTTTCTTTCAATTTCTTGAATTTCTCCTTTTTTTATTAAGCCAAGAATTATCTCCCCGTCAGGAGAAGATTTAATTTTTAGCAATAAATTCAATCGGGCAAGCTCTTCGGTTTGCACTTCGCTTTTTTTCTCTGACGAACTTAGCGTTGAATACAACCTACTCATCTCTTTTTCCTGTGGCTTTCCATTTAAAAATTGGCTAAATTCGTCCATAATGTATTTTGACAGGGAAACTTCTTCTGTCCCGTCTAAAAGCACTGGAATCCACCCCCAGGCCCTCAATGTTCGTAACTTCCACATGTATTCCTCATAAAGTTTTAATATCTGCTTATCCGTAAGTTTACTTACATTAGTCTTATTAACTTTATCGCAAAAAATCATTAATTCATCACCTTTCTCGTATATTTTTTGGATAATTTTTTTAAAAAAAAGTTTGTCTTTAGCAATTTTTTTCAAAACACCCAAACCAACTCTTTTAAAAGAGCTTATTTCCAAATAACCAGTCATAAAATCATTTTTAAAAGTATAAAAACATTTACTTACCTTATCTCCGATAATTTTTTCTATGTCGCCAGTCAGGGTTAAATCGGAAATATACCAAGGGTAGATATACATGTTTTTCCTGTCGAATGAAAATTTTAATGCCATGTAATTAGAATATTATTTTTATTAACAATTATGGTGCTAAAATTTTTACAGTCCCATTTTCGGTGTCTATCTCTACCAAATCTCCATTCTTTAATATTTTTGTCGCATTTTTTGTGCCAATAATACAAGGAATTCCTAACTCTCTCGAAACAATTGCGGCGTGGCAAGCAATTCCTCCTTCGTCTGTGATTATTGCTTTCGCTTTTCTCATTAACGGCACAAACTCTACTCTTGTCATTGAGGTAACTAAAATATCTCCGTCGAAAAAGCTATCTTTTAGGGGATCTAAGATAATTATTACTTTACCATTTATTATTTTTTCTTTTCCGATGCTAGCGACAGCACCCCTTATCGTTTCTATATTTTTATGTTTTTGTTCTACTGCATCTAATAAATCATTGCAATCTTTACCATAAAACCTTTGCAATCCATCTTTATCTAAGCATAAAAAAGAATCTTTATGTCTTTGCTTAACTTCACTATCAGAAATCTTTTTCCCTGTTTCTAATAATTTTATTATTTCGTCTACAGTATAACAAGACAAAGTTTCGTAATTTAAATTATGTTTTCTTGCAATATCTCGCAAGAATGAAAAAACATAATAGATATCTTTCATCATTCCAACTTTTCTGGAATCAAACCATTTAATCATCAATTTTGCAAAAACAATATCTACCTCATCTTCTCTTCCAAAATTTAAAGCATTCTCTAATCTTTTAGCTTCTTTGTGAATTTTTTTAAAATTATCATCTATCTCTTTGATTTCTGATAAAATATTTTCCTTGCTGTTTTTACTTAGTTCAACTTTTATTTTCTCTAGTAAGCCCTTTTTTGTTATTTCTTTTTCTTGGAAAAAATCAGTATTCATCCAAAAGTATTTTTTAATATACGATTTAATTTTTTTGTCAGTATCTTTTTTGTTTATCACATCTAAACAAATATTTAAAAAAATTCTTCTTTCTGCAACTAAAGGTGACTGCTTCTCTGGATGCGAAACAACACTTACTATCCTACTGGCATAATTAATATCGATTTTTCTCCTTTGTGTGAACCGTGGCACAACTTCTTTATTAACAACTTCAGCCTTGTCCTCGCCCACTGCTCCGTAATGCCACCATTGTCTTGAAGTATTTATAATCTCTTTAAAAAGGTTTAAATCACCTCTTTTTTTATAGTTCTGCCAAATCTTATCTAATTTATCTTCCAATGTAGCATGTTCTTCAATTTTATCCTTTAAAGTTTCGGGGTTTTTTAAGTAATTAAAATAAATTATATGATTTATATTTTCAATTTTTTCAAGATTAAGAATTTGATAAAAATAAAAAAAGCCTTTTCTTTTATAGGAACAATGGAATAGAACTGGGCTGAGGTCTACTCCTGTAATTTTTTCTGAATTTACATAGCTTTCAAAAACTAAGTCCGCGGCAAATAAAGAACCGCTAGCATTTTGAATATTTAAATCATTACTTTGAACATATTCTAAAATTTCTTGTTTGTTCATACTTTTATTTTATATAAAGTTTATAATGTGGTAATCGGTCTTGATTGGACAATATAAATTTTACCCTTTTCTAAAGCCCATTCAATATCGCAAGGAAAATTATAATGGTTTTCAATATTCTTAGCAATTTTAGTTAATTCTAAAATTTTTTTCTCAGACAAGCATTGTTTTCCTGCTTTTTTAAGGGGTACGGACACTTCTTTAGTAATTTGGCCTGCTCGTTTAATTTCCGTTATTTGTTCGTTAATATTAACATCAATAATCCTCATATTACTTTTGTCTACCACATAACAATCAGGCGTTACTTTGCCCCCAACTACCGACTCACCAAGACCCCAACTTGCCTCAATTATCATTTGATTTTTATCTTTAGTGACAGGGTGCACTGTAAAACAACCTCCAGCTACTTCTGACTCTACCATTTTTTGCACCACTACAGCAACC
>CAZAJY010000039.1:0-5856 GCA_964485905.1 uncultured Candidatus Saccharibacteria bacterium
AAAAGGTCGAAATTACAACTAATTAACTGTCAATTATGTTCCCTAGCTTGAACATTTTTTACTTCCAGCTAAATCCCCTCCCAAAATGGCCCCAAGTACAAGTGTTAGCGTACTTTACTTGGTCTAATTTCAAATATTTTCGAATTCCGGCTGGAGTCAAATCATAATTTTTTATTTCCTGCTCTACGCCATCTATTACCACACTCGCCATTACAGGTTCAGCTTTACCAATAGCATAAGCCAACTTTACAAAAACTTCTTTGGCTTTATTTTTCTTTAATAGATCAACAGCAATTCTTCGGGCCATATAAGCAGCGGAGCGATCCACCTTAGTAACATCCTTACCAGAAAAAGAACCGCCACCAATTGTAAATTCTGGACCATAATTATCTACAATTAATTTCCGGCCAGATAAACCAGTATCAGCGTCAAATCCACCTAGAGTCCATTCCCCTGCCGGATTTAATAAATATTCTTCGGCTTTAATTATTTTCTTTACTAATGGTAATAATTCTTTATTTTTAGTATTTTGAAAACTTACAACTACTTTAGTCACTTTTTTATCTTCAATTGTTACCTGGGTCTTACCATCACAAGGGTATTTTTTATAAACTTCCATACACAAATTTCTGGCTAATTCATATTCCAAAGGCATAAGATTTTTCGTCTCATTACAGGCATAACCCTTCATAATCCCCTGATCACCAGCTCCACCGGTGTCCACCCCATTAGCAATATCTGGGCTTTGTTTAACCAAGTTTATTATAATCTTATAATCTGCTCCAACAATTTTTTTAACAACTTTTTCAATGTCTGGATTTCCTTTACTGGTTATCTCACCATTAATAGTCACTAATTTATGTCCTCCCATTACTTCTACCGCCACACGACTATTTTTATCTTCTGCTAAAAAAGCATCTAGAATAGAATCGGCAATAAAATCACAAATTTTGTCGGGATGACTTGGGCTAACAAATTCCGCGGTCCTAACATTTATTTTCTTTGACATTTTTTTAAATAAAAAACCTGTTTATAAACAGGAAAGACTTTCGACTCATCTTTCCCTTACGGGTTGGAATTAGCACTTTGCTTTTGCAAGTTGCTGAGCAGATCCTCGGGCCAAATCCCTCCCTGCTACTCTTAATAAACTAATATTTAGTTGTCCATTTATTATAACAAAGTCTATTATAAAAGCAAATGTAAAAATATAAAAATTATTCTTTTGAAACAAAACAAAACCGCGCCTCCCTCCTGAAAGCACGGTTTTTCTATTCTCAGGGGTGACACCACCATCGTTTTACCCAATCAATCTTCTGGCGATGTCTTCAGCCACCTTGAGATGCTCATCTTTCAAAAAATGTGCACGGCTAAGGACAACATCCGCTTTGTTTTTTTTCGCCTTTCCTCCCAACTTCCCAGAATAGAGATCGATGGTTACAATTCGACTGTTAAAACGGAAAAAACAGTCAACGCCCAAACGATCCAAGTGTGTGCCAACACAGATAAAGAACTGCAGAGTTCCTTGGTGCCCAGCTGAATGTAGGCGGTCTTCGATGTAATCAAAGATCTCCTGGGCTAATTTAGTCTTGGGGTGAAAAGGATCACAACCAAGCTGTTGCTGTATTACCATCGCCTGCCTTAAGGCGTTCCGAAAACGTAAGCACTTACCCCTTCGGTGTTTAGGATCAACGCTCTTATAAGAGCAACCGAGGAATAGTGTCTCGAAACCATAACCATCACCTTCGGCAATTGGAATATTCAATATACCCCCTGTTAAGTGTTAGAGAACAACGGCCCACCATATTATAGTCCCACGGAAGAGCTTAATCAACTAATTTTATCCACTTTTATTTACCACAGCACTTTTTATATTTTTTATCAGAACCACATGGGCATAAATCATTACGGCCAATCTTGCTTTGCTTTTGACCAATGACAACAACATTTTCTTTATTACTCTCTTTATCTTCTGTCCCTCCACCGGCCAAAACCATATGCTTTTGTGTATCCTTTAATTCTTGTTCTTGTCGGGCATAAGCGCCAGCACCAATATTAGGCAGAATTTTTAAAATCTGATCATTAACTGCCTCATTCATTTCTCTAAATAAACGTAGGCCTTCTTTCTTGTATTCTACCAATGGATCACGCTGACCATAGGCCCGCAAGTTTACTGATGAACGAGTATAATCCATTATTTCCAAATGGTCCACCCAAAACATATCAATGGACTGGAGTAATAATATTTTAGCGATGCGATAAAATTCTTCTTCACCCAAAAGTTTAATCTTATCTACCACCATTTTGGCTATCTGCCCATCAGTATCAACAGGATTAATCACTTCATCTAATTTCTCCCGCACCATTTCTTTGTCACCCAAGAGCACAGAGCGTCTTCTTTCATAAACCATTTTTCTTTGATAATTTAGAACGTCATCATATTCCAAGACATGTTTTCGTGAGTCAAAATTAAAACCTTCAATTTTTGTTTGAGCGGTCTCCAAAGAGCGAGTAATTAAGGAATTCTCAATTGGTTGATCTTCTGCCAAACCAAATCGCCCCATTAATTTTTTAATAGTATCAGAAGCAAAAATCCGCATGAGAGAATCCTCCAATGACACATAGAACTGTGTTTCGCCGGGATCACCCTGACGACCCGCGCGCCCGCGCAACTGATTATCAATTCTTCTGGCTTCATGCCTTTCGGTTCCAATAACACATAGGCCACCTAGACTTTTTACTTCTTCATATTTTTCTTTATCAAAAGGCACACCGCCCAATTTAATATCCACACCACGACCCGCCATGTTGGTGGCCACGGTCACCCCGGTCTTATGTCCAGCCTGAGCTACTATTTCGCCTTCTTTTTCATGATTCTTAGCATTAAGAACATTATGTTTTACCCCGGCCCTTGATAAATAAGCAGAGAGAATTTCATTTTTTTCGATAGACACCGTCCCGATTAATACCGGCTGACCCTTTTCTTGTAACTCCCTAACCTTTTTTGCCAAAGCAATAAATTTGCCATTTTCTGTCTGGAAGATTAAATCATTTTTATCCGCTCTCTTTATTTCTTTATTTGTTGGAATAGAAAAAGTTTCAATATGATAAACTTTGTAAAACTCTTCCTCCGAAGTCAGTGCCGTTCCCGTCATACCTGACAATTTTTTATAAAGACGAAAATAATTTTGGAAAGTAATAGATGCAAAAGTTCGACTTTCTTTTTGAATTTTTACACCTTCTTTAGCCTCAATAGCCTGATGTAAACCTTCAGACCAGCGACGACCTGGTTGCAATCGCCCAGTAAATTCATCCACGATAATTATCTCTTCTGTTCCATCACTTCCCGCCTTAACAACATAATCTGTATCTTTTTCAAATAAAGCCTTGGCGCGTGTTGCTGTCTCCAAATGATGCACATATTTAATCCCCGCATCAGTATAAATATTTTCCAAACCTAGAGCTTTTTCGGCCTTAGAAATACCAGCATCGGTTAATTGAATCGCTTTCAATTTTTCATCAACCGTAAAATCTTCGTCTTTCTTAAAAGTTTGCACAATATTAGCAAATTTCACATATAAATCACCAGATTCAGCTGTTGGTGCAGAAATAATTAAGGGCGTTCTGGCTTCATCAATTAAAATCGAATCTACTTCATCAACAATCGCAAAATTATATTCACGTTGTCGTAAATCCTTTTCGGCATATTCAATATTATCGCGCAGATAATCAAAACCAAATTCATTATTTGTTCCATAGGTGATATCGGCTCCATAGGCCTCTCGACGAGTGCAAGGTTTAAGAAAATCATATATAATTTTAAAAGAACCCAGTTCATCTCTTTCCTTATCTTCTTTTTCTTCTAGACTTTTATTAGAAATATGTTTGACATCATATAAAAAAGAACTTTCATGATTTATCACCCCAACTGTCAAGCCAAGAAAATCATAAATCTGTCCCATCCATACAGCATCACGACGAGATAAATAATCGTTGACAGTCACAATATGTACACCATGACCCGACAAAGCATTTAAATATGCCGGCAGGGTCGCCACCAAAGTTTTTCCTTCTCCAGTTCGCATCTCGGCAATTCCACCTTTGTTTAAAATCATTCCACCAATTAACTGAACATCAAAATGTCTTTCGCCTAAAGTTCGCTGTGCCGCTTCACGGACAACGGCAAAAGCTTCTGGTAAAATCTGCTCCAAAATCTCCCCCTTACTAAATCTATCTTTAAACTCCCTGGTTTTAGCTTTTAAATCAACATCAGAAAGTGCTTTTACCCCCTCTTCTAGAGCATTAATTTGAGCTACTATTGGCCAAAAAGGCTTAATAGCCTTAGCATATTTATCCCCAAAAATACTCTTTAAAAACGACATAATATTAGTATTCTATCATATTTGGACATAAAAAACACCCCGATAATATCGGGGTGTTTTTTAAAGAATTATCTCTTCTTTCCTTTCTTCTTCTTTGCTGTTTTCTTGGTTTTCTTCTTTGCTGCCTTTCGAGCTTTCTTTTTTGCCATAGTAGTTATTAAGTTTTTCAAATTTTCTTTTTAAAAATTTTTAAACTTATTTTAAATTAATTTTTTCCTAACGAGCCCGTGATTTTCTTCGACCAAAAAGTTTTAAAAAACCACTGAACTATTATAATAATATCTCAAATAAAAAAACAATACAATCGTTTTTATAAAAAAACTGTGGATAACTATTCTACTTTCTCAACCTCTTCTTCAATTTTAATTCCCGTTTTTTCTTTTACAATCTTTTTTATCTTTTCAGAAAAAATTTTTATCTCTTCAGCCGTAGCGCCACCAAAATTTACTAAGACGATCGGTTGTTTATCATATAAACCGATATTTCCTTCTTTATACCCCTTTAATTCACAAATTTTATCGAAAATCCAAGCTAAAGAGACCTTTACTCTTCCTTTTTCCTCTGGAAAACCTGGTAAATCCAAAAATTTCTCTTTTAATTCCTTGTATTTTTCTTGACTAATAATTGGATTTTTAAAAAAAGAACCAGCAGTACCGACTTTATGCCAATCAGGTAATTTTTCAGCCCTAATCTGAAGGACAACTTCTCTAATTTTAAAGAGCGTAATATTTGCTTCTCCTTCTAATTTCTTTTTTAAACCAGTATAATTAATATCAAAGATAGGTTTTTTGCTTAGTTTAAAAGTCACACTTGTAATAATATATTTTTTACTCTTCTTAAAGATACTAGAGCGATAAGCAAACTGGCAATCATTATTTTTTAAAACAAATTTCTTACCATTAGATAAATTTAGACCAGACACAGATAATAAAATATCTTTTATCTCTACACCATAGGCTCCAGCATTTTGAACAACTGATCCACCAACTGTACCTGGAATACCTGACAAATTTTCCAGTCCGGATAAATTTCTCATTACTGAAAGATTAATAATATCATCTAAAATTTCTCCAGCG
Organism: uncultured Candidatus Saccharibacteria bacterium; assembly: GCA_964485905.1. Classification (GTDB taxonomy): domain Bacteria; phylum Patescibacteriota; class Minisyncoccia; order Phycocordibacterales; family GWA1-40-21; genus CAIJXO01. Next base: position 5,456 of record CAZAJY010000039.1, read on the forward strand.
CCAACAGTCAAAATCTCGCCTTGAAATTTAATTCCCTTGATTTCATTCTTAATAACCAGTCCAGAAAAATGATGCTCGGCTATTAATACATTTGAACCGCCACCCAAAATGAAGACCGATAATTTACGGCTTTTGGCAAAAATAAAAATCTCATGAAAATCTTCTTCGTTTTTTACTACGACAAAATATCGGGCGTGACCACCAATCCTAAAGGTGGTTAAATCTTTTAATAAAATATTTTCTTGAATTTTTATCATCTTCTTTAAAATAAAACCTCTCCTTTCGGTAGAGATTTTATTTTACCTCCTCGTGTTGATTATTTCCAATCAACGCCGGCGGGGGCTAACTCCAAAACTAATGTCTTATATGAGTGCAACCGCCGGCTGTGATTAGAAACCATC
>CAZAJY010000040.1:0-5063 GCA_964485905.1 uncultured Candidatus Saccharibacteria bacterium
CAGAGCCGTCAGAATTAAATTGTAAGGCAACATTTGGTTCACCAGTTGTTTGATTAAATTCAAGTGTCGCCTTATTCAATAAAGCGCCAGTTAAACCAGTGGCTTCAAAATCATTCATAGTAATAGTTTCAGTACTAGTAGAATTTTCTAGTTCTGCTTTAGGAAACTTAAATTCCAAAACATAGGTCTTGCCCACCTGAGCAATAGCACCAGCAATATCCGTTTGACCAGGTAAATCTACAATCAATTGTTCGTGACTATCCCCACCGATTAAGCCAACTTTCTCTACTTGAATAATTGGTTCAGATACACCAAACATATTTACTCTTTTATCAATCAGATCTTTTAGAGCCGTCATTTTAGCAGACACATCACCGGCCGCGATGCCAGTCGTATCAGCTTTGTAGATTAATTCAATTCCCCCATTTAAGTCCAAACCTAATTTAAATTTCTTAGCTGAATCAGGGCTGTTGGTGGAATAGACAAAATAGCCGATCAAGGCCCCAACCAGCACCAGTATTACTGCCCAAAATCGTCGCTTAAACATGTTTGGTAGTATAGCGGATTTGGGGAAATTTGCAAATTAATAAACCAAAGCTTGGCTTTGGTTTTTACTTCCCCGTCTGAGATAGCAGGGTCTTAATAGTTTTAAGAGCGATTTTTAGATCCAAAATTAGTGAACGATTTTTAACATAATATAAATCATAGGAAAGTTTGTTTTTTGTTTCCTCAATATTTGCTCCCTGATGTGGATGATTCTCATGATAAAGCTGTGCCCAGCCAGATAACCCTGGCGAAATTAAATGACGAACATTATAATAAGGGACTTCTTTTTCATAGATTTTCGTCAAAACTGGTAATTCCGGCCGTGGACCGATCAACGACAAATTCCCCTTCAATACAGCCCAAAGTTGTGGAATTTCATCCAACCGACTCTTACGTAAAAGATCTCCCACCTTGGTGATTTTATTGTCTTGCCGATTTTCCTCCGACTCATTGTCATTAAAGGTCATGGTTCTAAACTTTTTAATTTTTATTAACCGATTATTTTTACCCAAACGGTCTTGAGTAATAAATACGGACCCATGATCCTCTAATTTTATGGCTAAAATAATAAAGGGATAAAAAATGAGAGAAATCAAACCAAAGATAAAGGAAAATGCTAAATCCATAATCCTCTTAAAAACATCATAAGCTACGCTCTGAGAAAGAGATACATTCTCTAAAAACCAATTATAACTAACCAATGATAGAGGTACCCGATCAAAAATATCTTCATATAAGCTATTAATATCAATAAACCTGACTTTGGAAAATAATAAATCGTAAAAATAAACTAGGTTTTTCTTTAAATTTTCATTTTGTAGATCTATAGCAACCACCGATATATTTTGCATATTTATTTTTTTTATAATCTCCTCCTGAAAATCAATTTCACCTATTTTATCTAAATCAAGAGAAAAAACGAATTCCAAACCATATCGTGAATTATTATTAACTTCCTGTAATAATAAACTAAGTTCTGGCCCTCGTCCTAAAATTATGGCTTCTTCTTTTATCTTTAAGCTAAATAATTTTTCACCATAAATCCGCCATAAGGAAATAAGAGAGAGAGAAATAATAATATAAATAAAGAGAATAATTTTTGGTGTAATACCAAAATAAGGAACAAAATAAAAGAAAAGGACCGCTAAGAAACTATTAAAAATCTGTGTATTAATGACTTTAATTGGCAAACGATTTTTAAAAGTAACTGTGTGTTTTTCATATAAACCGGCAATAAAAAAAGTCAGACACCAAATAATAAATAAAATACTAAAAGGTAATAAGTGCTCATAAAAGACAGTCCTACTTGGTGTTATTCCAGATCGAATGAGCAAAGATAGCCAGAGAGAGACGGTGAAAATCAAAATATCCCCTATTAATAATAGCCATGACTCTTTATTATTAACGACTTTCATTGGAATTCAAGTATACAACTTTTAAAAAATTTTTCAACTTTGATATGCCTATATCCCTAAAAATTCATTTTTCATCATTTCCCGATGAGCTGGACGGGCATATTTTTTCATCCCCATCAAAATTCCTAGAGCAATAAAACAAGTTAAAAGATTAGTTCCACCATAACTCATAAATGGAAAAGTAATACCCGTGACAGGCATAATACCGATATTCATTCCCACATTAATTAAAAAGTGACTAAAAAACATAATAGCCACACCACAACCAAATAAAATCTCAAAATTGGTTGCCCCATAATAAGCCTGTCTGATTATACGCCACAATAAAATTCCAAATAAAATAAAAAGAAAAAGGATACCAAGGAAACCCCATTCTTCAGCATAAGCGGCAAAAATAAAGTCAGTTTGATAAGCAGGTAAAAAACTCAATTTTGATTGTGTTCCATAACCAATACCTTTACCCAGGATTTGTCCGGATCCAACAGCAATAGTACTTTGATATGCACTATAACCAGTCCCTTGGATATCAGCTAGTGGATGAATAAAGTTCACTATCCTTGCCTTTTGATAATCCTGTAAAACAAAACCCCATAAAGCACCGAAGCAAATCAAACCAAGAACAAAAACAGCAAATAAATGTTTTTTAGAAATACCTGATAATAAAATTAAACCAAGCCAAATAAGAAAAATAATCAAAGCCGAACCAAAGTCTGGCTGTAAGAAAACCAGAGCAAAAATGATAAAAACATAAAAACCAGAAACAAAAATGTGGCGCACATTGGCTATCTCAATGTGTCGTTTAGAAAAATATTTAGCTAAAAGAATAATAATAATTAATTTAATAAAATCTGCCGGCTGAAAAGAAATCCCTCCAAAATCAAACCAACTTTGAGCACCACCAACTATCTTTCCAACCATAAATAAAGCTAATAGAAGTAAGACAGATAAAATAAAAATAGTAATAACGACACCTGTTCTCTTTAAGAAACGATAATCAAAAAAGCTGAGAGTAAGAAAAACTAGAACAGAAATTACTAACCATATAATCTGTTTGTGAAAATAATCAGACGAAGCCCCAAAAGATCCCATGGTCGCCAAACCAGCCAAAGCAATTAGAATTGCCGAGAAAAATAAGATCCAATCTATTGTTAAAAATTTTCTTAAAAGACCAGACATATCTATTTCAAAAGTTTTAGCACAATTTCTGTCCTAGCAGAATGATCTTCAAAGGGTTTAGGCCAATTAAAATTGAGATCCTGAGACCCTCGTTCTTCAATTAAATCAATCAAGGTGCGAGAAAAAGCAATGGTATTCCCTTCAGAATTATAAATAATACCAATTGCTTCAATATTTCTAATTGGTAAGGTAGTTTTATTAGTTAAAATTGCACTTAAACGTGGTGCAGAATCTTCTCGAGACATAATTAGTTGCGAAAGTGTTAAGCCAGTTTCTTTATTGGTTTGTTTAACCCAAACAGCTAAAGAAGTAAAGGTAAATTCTACACGGTCAGGAATTTGATTTCCCGTTTGCAATTCTGGTTCAAAAATTGCCATCACTTTATTTGCCGGCACAAAAGTTCGGCCAAATCTTTCGCGTAAAAGTAAACCATTTTTATCATAAAGTTTAAAAACGTAGTTTAAATTATTGGCTTCGGCGGTTAGATTGGGATTTTCAATATAAGCCAAAACATTGTAGACACCGTCAGTTACTTTGGACATTCGAGACCATAAAACAGTAAGAGGAACATATTGCGTATCACATAATAAAGTACAAGGCCCACCACAATCAATTCCCTGCTCATCTTGATTTTGCTTACCATCAGCACAAGTTGGAGCTTTATAAAAATGTAAAATAGTTGGCAAAACAATAAAGAGCAATAAAATTGCCACCGCACTACTAATATAAATTAATTTTCTTTTTCCAGCCCAGGACATACATATAGTATATAGTATTTTGTATTTAGTATCTAGTATAGAGAAAACAAAAAAATCACATCTCAAAACCCCTCCTTTCTTAGGAGGGGTGGTATTCTGATACCGGGGTGGTCTAATTGAATCCTTAGTTCTGGCGCTAGCCTTTGTCACGGATATTTTCTTGCTAGAAAATTCCGCTACCCCACCTCGTGCCGTCGCACTCCGGTTTTGAAACCTCCACGTATTCGGTTTCAACCCCACTGAGACTCATCGCCGCAACTGCGCTTAACTTCTGTGTTCGGAATGGGTGAGAAATGGGTAGGGACCCATTTTGCAAGACTCATTGAGAATTTTTATGAGTGTATTCACGAAGTAAAAAGCCCAATGAGTGGACAGTTCCTGTAAGGAAAAGGTGTGAATCAGAAATGTCTGCAAATCAAAACACCGCAGGGCGAACCATACGGTGTTGTCTGAAAGTTTTGCGGTTAACTTTCAACCGAGTAGAAGCACCACTATCTGGGGTTCAACTTTCGCTTCTTGCTTTCAGCGATGATGGCGTTGGCTGCAAAAATTCCTCCGCCCAGAAGAACACCCCAAGTCGTCATCACTACAGCTATGGACCTGGGATCGGTATAGCCAATCTTCGCCTGAAGATAAGCAAAAAGCATTCCGACCAACCACAACGCGCCCCAAATTGACTTCTTCATGACATTACTCCTTTGTGTTTTGTGCTGTTTCGTTCCCGGATTTCCTACCTATTATACTAGCATACTTGATACCCATTTGTCAAGCATTTTTGCAGATTCTTTTTACATACACCAAAAAAACCCTAGAAATAAGGCTGATTTGAATATGAATTGAAAACTTGGTTCTGGCGGCTAGCTACTTTCGCCCCATTGGGACTATCATCGCCACTACAGCGCTTAACTTCTGTGTTCGGAATGGGAACAGGTGTGACCACTGCGTCAAACCACCAAAACCAAACTTTCAATTTCAAGGTCGCATAATCTAAACTTGTCCTGTAGTAAGTATTCTTATACTTTACTACTGGGATTGATTACACGCAACGGATTAAGATTTACCCGAAAAAATTTTGGCTGATAGAAAATCAAAGATTTTCCGGCATTTACAAAATAAATGCGTCAGCTAAAACTTTAGCGGGTTAATATTTTCTAGATTGGATTTTTAA
>CAZAJY010000041.1:0-4984 GCA_964485905.1 uncultured Candidatus Saccharibacteria bacterium
GTCCCGCGTAGCTTTAGCGAAGTGGGAGAACTGGATTTGAGAGGAGAAATGATGCCACGGTGTATATTCCAGCACTTTTCCACATAGGTATAAACACTATATAATTATTAAAAAGTGCCGGTAGTTTCATTTACATACCGGCACTTCACCTCTTCTCACTCCCACAGCTCCCAGTTCACGGCATCAATGAAGACTTTGGCTGGGCCACCGCGCACAGAGTCTCCACCAGCAGTGGCTGAAACCGTCATCCCTTTCTTGAACCGCGTGTGTTTGGGGGCTCGAAGGCGAGCCTGTTGACAGAAGTGAATAAAGAGACCTCGTTTATCCTCTTGAACAACACGACGTCCAAATTTTCCGTATCGCTTCATCTCTTCCTCCTTAACTGTAATAATCCGCGAGAAAATCGAGAATGATGATGACACCCAATACAATCAGCACAACAGGTGTGTATTGTTGGATTGTCTGAAATACAACATTCTGCGGTATGTATTTCAAAAGTCCAAAAAGTATCGCCACGATACCAACAGTGAGCTGTTTAAAATTCATCCTTCACCTCCCTATGTGTTTAGACCTGCTCCATTTATTAAACTACTCTTTTTTACAAAAAAAGCAAGATGGGCGGGGGTAATTTTGATTTGGTGGGGTAAAAAGAAAACCGCCCTATCACTGAGACAGAGGCGGTTCCTCTGCTCGTGATGAGCGGTTAGTGTTTTGGTGGATTTTGACACTCCTCCAGGGTTAACTTCGCTATTCTCTCTCCATAGTGAAGTATCACTGGCCAGACATTTTTACTGCCATAGTCAAGCAGACATAAATGTCCACCGACCACAGTATAGTTATCTGGATGTCCTAACGTATGGCCACGACCATGCGCATGTGAGGTTTGGTTTGTCACAACTTGTAAATTCATACCCAACCAACTTGCTTCACGGTACTGGAGTGGCTTTCCATACTTCTGAATGTTGAACAAGCCAAAGCAAGAAAACCAAACTGGCTGTAGGAGTGGGTGTAAAGAACTTATTCCACTCTTTCAACCCTGAAACCGTTTCAGAGCTGAAAAATGGGGGCGAGCTGATTTGCACCAGCTCGCCCACGGTCTTGCGACCATCAACAACTTGCCTTCCGTTGTTCCTCCTCGGTGGCCTTGACGATCACATGGGCCAATTTGATGACCCCTCTGCCTGTGATGTAAATGATGCCGACGACAATCAGAGCCACAATCAACGCTGTGATTGCGCAAAGGACTGTCAGAAGACACCATTCAATATAGTTCATCAACGGCGCTTTGCTCAGGAATTGGACGGTGCCATCACGCCAAACCGTTCCTTTGGTGGCCAGATTGTGCACTGCATCAAACTGAAACACCAACAGACCGCCGATGAAACTAATCAAGAGAAGACGGTCACAGAATTTATACCAGCCATCCTTTTTCATCTCACTCCTCCTTCTTTATTACGGCTTTTAGAGCCGTGTTGACGAAGAACCAACCTTTTTTTACCTAATTATAAGTATAGCATACTCTATACCCACTTGTCAAGCACTTTTTGAGCCCTTAAGATAAGGATATTTTGGCAATAAAAAACTCCCAAGAAAATGACGGGTTCGGAATATCCAACAAAAAGAAAATATAACTCAAGGAATAATGTATACATTAACTGCTAAAAAATAAATAGCAAAAGAGGCTGTGATACTTGCGTACCACAGCCTCCGTTCCTTTCTCTTTGTGCTTTTTACTTCTCCGGAATCATCCGGTTAGAAGCGAGTTTCAAGCCGGACGATCACACGGTTGTCGTCACTCTGACCCTTCACCATCTCATAATCAACGGTGAGTTCCACCCAGTTCTCACAGCCCCACGACGGGCAATAATACCCTCGGGCGACTTGGCATTGGTCAGTTTCGCAATCCTCTCCTCAAGGAGCGAAACCTCCCGTGCCGACTCCTGCATCTTGAAGATGGCAGAAGTGACCAACGAATTCAGTTCATCGAGAGATTGAGCCATGTCATTCTCCTTTCAGATTTCTTCGATTGCTTCAGTGAGCGACTTGTTGCTGTTCGCCCACTTGACCTTCTTAGCCTTCTCGAACAGCTTGTAGAACTCGTCCGGCAGACCCCCATGGTTCTGACAGATGACCACCATCCTGTGGATGATGTTCATGAGCGCTCCGGCCCTGCGACCCTCGTTCGGTCCAGTCAGAATGTCGTGAGTCCGAAGCTCGTCCTCGATTCTCATCCTGCCTTCGCGTGTATCGCTCAGATAGTAAATCGAGACTCTCTTCTGTTCTCCGCCAACATTCACCAATCCTTCGAGCTCCCAGATGGTTGCTGTCGGGTGTCGGCTACGAGCCGAAGTGATCTCAACATCGTAAACCCAGAAGCCGTGCTTTCCTTCGTCGTCGCGTTTCTGATAAAACTTCACGATGCGCCTTCCCATGTCTGTATCAAACAGGGAGAGCATGAGATCGAGTTTTGACGGCCCTTTGCTGATTGTGATTTCCTCGTTCTTGCGTGCCATACAGCACTTCCTTCCTTGTAACGAACATGAATTCTGAGATGTGGCAGAATTCTAACCACCTTATTCCTTGCGGAACGACCCATCCATACAGATAGGAATTCTGCTGATAAGTATAGCATACTCGATACCCTTTTGTCAAGCCCATTTTGGGCTTGTAAAATATAGTTATTTTGGCAACAAAAAACTCCCCAAAAACTGGGAAGTCCTTTGTAGGAGTAGCAAATTACTTTGTCGGATATATTTCTTCCATAATTAAAATATAAAATTTTTTACCAAAACCTGTTGGTTTTGAAATCAAAGCCATATCTACAAAATCAGATACACTAGCTTTTTTGAAATTAAGATATTCTTTATGTAAATCAGACAGCATTTTTATTAATTCTTTATCAAGATATCTAAATTTCTCTTCAAGGTTTAAAGTGAAGTCTTTTGTGTCTGGTTTAAAACTATCTAAAATTTTTCCTTTCGAATCAATCCACTTTTTGTTTTCCAGCTCCTTTACCAACTCTTCTGCTGTAAAAGTTATACTAGGATGTTTTGGGTCAACTGAAAATGTTTTTCCAGCAATAAAATAGCCGCGATACTGGTCTCCACTCGCCGCTATTTCACACTCAACTAAATTATTTTTTTCTAATTCTCTGATTAAATATGCTACTTCATCAGAAGATAATATCATACCCTTTTCAGAAAGTTCTCGTATTGCACCAGAAATTGTAACCCCCTTATTCCTACTAAGTTCTCTCCCTTCATTGGTCTCAATATCATCAAATATTTTTATTATCTGGCCTAAAATAGATATATGTTGAGGTGTTAATCTTGAAGCAATCTCAATATATTTTGATTTCAAATTTACATCTTCATTTTTATTATGAAGCATATTCACATATGCACGCCGTAAATTTCCAACCTGATCGTTGGAATTTGATTTTTCAAATCCATCAGTAAAAAATAATGTTGACGTTACAAATTCCTCACTATTATAATAATAATCATTAAATTTCTTCTCAGCTCTAAGCTGTTTTACATCTTCTGATAATTTTATTATTTCTTTCTCATATAAGACAATTTTACGTTGCATAAGACCCCAATCTTTAGCAATACCGAGAATCCTCAAAAAAGGTTTTAATGGTTTAATTTTATTAACAATCTGGGCAAGCGCTTTGGCTCCATAATTAATCAAATCATCTTCTTTATTAAAAACCTCTTTTACATCATCTTCTGAAACTGTTTGTTCAAAATTTGATACTTCATATTTTTTAATCTCTAAATTAATATTGTCATCTTTAGCCTTATCCATAAATTTATTTCAAAAGTTCGCTACTGGAAATTCCCAGTGCATTAGAAATTTTTTCCAAAGTGGAAAGGGTGGAATTCATACGACCATTTTCAATATTACTGATATATGCTCTATCAACATTCAAAGCAGTCGCAAGGTCTACTTGCGACATTTTCTTTTTCAAACGTAGTTTTCTTAAGTTTTGACCGAGTTCTGAATTGTGCGCCGGGTTGGACTCGAACCAACGTAGACCATAGGTCGTCGCTTTTACAGAGCGATGTAATTGCCACTATACGACCGGCGCATATTTACCAACTAGATGATTCTATCTTTTTTCTTCCCCCCTGACAAGGGGGCCTAGGGGGTTATTCCCCTCTACTTAGTCAAGGAGAGGGTGGCAGTCTTCTGACGGGTGAGGTTGTTCTTCCCCTTCACCTCAAAAGTAAACTCTTTCCACTTTAAACCAACATTAATTGTTCCCCTGGCTGATACACCACGAGAAATCATCAACGACGCCACTGGCGTCAAAATTTTATCCTGAATCAAACGCTTAAGCGGTCGGGCACCATATTGTGGATTATAACCTTCACGCGCAAGATAAGAAATGGCCTCTTTGCCAATAATTAATTTAATCTCTTTTTCAGCTAAGCGTTTACGTACAATCTCCAACTGAATATCCACTATCTTAGCGACCGCTTTTTCACTCAAAATATCAAAAATAATTACATCATCTAAACGATTCAAAAACTCCGGACGAAAATTATCTTTCAAAGCTCTCAGTACCTTTTCTTTAATATCTTCATATTCTGCTTTCTTACTTTTATCCGAACTAAAGCCAATCTCTTCCATCTTATCAATAAACTGGGCGCCGATATTAGAAGTCAAAATAATAACCGTATTTTTGAAATTTACTACACGACCCTTAGCGTCAGTTAAATGACCACTATCCAAAACCTGCAACAAAATATTAGGGATTTGAGCAATGGCATTTATATGGTTGAAATTAGATCCAAAGAAAGGACAGCTATACGGAAACTGGTAATACAAAAGTAGAATTGGGAGATATAATTTATTTCGACATGTTTATTAAAGACTTACAAGAATGTGAAGAATTTATCGCCGGGGACAACACCATCCTTCGCGAGCTTTTTCATCCGGATAAAGCAGACTTAAGGCTCCGTTATTGTCTGGCACA
>CAZAJY010000042.1:0-4956 GCA_964485905.1 uncultured Candidatus Saccharibacteria bacterium
CCAATAAAATAACGGGCATCAAAAATACCCCCCAAAACTTGCCCATATAACCGTTCACTTGGCCGGCGGCATTCCAATGAGACGCGATCACATTGGGAAGTCGCGGATACAAAATTATACCCACAACAAAAGCCGCGACAATTAACATCAAAAAGATTAAATTTGTGATTTTAGTATTCATATTTTAGAATAATATCTACCCCACAAAACTATGGTACCATTCGCGCGAATAAGACCATGGAAAAGACGGGCGAATAAAGATTATTTTGATTATTTACCTATGGAATATTTATAATCTCTTACGCTTTGTTTATGCATTTCACGTGCTTGTTTGTCCACGATATTGGCACATGATAAAATTTGATAAATATCATTTCTTTCTTCGTCTGTAAAAACAGGAGTAATATAGCTTTTTATATTTCCAATAATCTTATTGCAACACCCGACAGAATTAGTTCCAGACACTTTTAATTTCTCGGCATTCGTAAAGACAACTAGCGAAAATACTTTTACTTGTGGGTATTTAGGCTTAATTAAGTCTTCAATGGCCAAAACATGCGCATGGTTTTGAAACAAAGGATTATAAAGTTTTTCTTTGACATGAAACATATAACGTGCCCAGTATTCTTGATTAGCGTCGCCATAAATCCATCCTGAATGCGCTTTAGTTTCAATACAAAAAATTCCGGCTTTTGAAATTACTACGTGATCAATTTGTGTAGTTTTCAGAATGCCTTTTGAATGCAATAAAAGATTATTTAAAACTTTATACTCATTTTGATCTAATTTTGCTAATTGTTGTTTAACGAACCGCTCCCCCGCCCAACCACGTAAAAATGGTATATTAATCCTAACTATAATGCACAAAATAAGAATAATCGGCGCAACAGTTAAGCTTAAACCAACTAATATAATAAAAAGGTCTGCCATTGTTTTAGATTATTACCAATTTTTATATCATCTCTATTTTGTCCGTTCATGCAATGTTTTTATTTTTTTCATTTTATTTGGCTTTTTAATAGACCTTACAAAAACAAAAATAAACCAAGAAGTAAATAGTACAAACACTGACCATTGCATCCAGGAAGTAGAAATGCTGCGTAAAGAAATAAAAAATTGCATTATAGCAAGTACAGACAAAAGAAGAGTTAATTCAACTAATCTTTGTGACGATCTATCATTAGAACGGCGCGTTAATTCATCAGAGTATAAATATACATATTCAATAGCCTCAGTATTTATTTTTTTATAGAGCTCTTCATCCGAGTATTCTCTTAAATCTTTTTCAAAATTAGGCATGTATTTCTATGTATTTATCAATTAAATATCTAAATTTTACCTAACTAAGTCTATAGTCTAGCCATGATTCCACCACGCACCGAAGCGTGCTCTTATTAAACCGATAAGACCGATAATCGCTAAAATGCTACCAACCGCCATAGCAATAACGGTCATGGAATTGAAGGGATGTATAAGCATTGCAAGAGCAAAGCCGACATATCCAAGGGTTACACCACCTACAAACATAAGGGCAGATTGTAACTCCATGCGCTTCCACTTTTTGCTCGTTAATTCAACATTCTTAACCCTGTCTACAACAACCCTCTGAACCGTTTCGGGAGAGCTTGATTCTTTCTTAAACGGGAAACCACATTTTGGACAAGTTGGTGCTTGATCAGAGACTTCTGATTGGCATTCTGGACATTTAATTAAAGCCATATGATTATATAAAATTATTTTTTGGGCATGTTTGGAACAGGCAACCTATATATTATTTAGCGACGGTTTAATTTTGGCCCGTAGGACCAGGACTCATCAAAAGTTAATTTTTATAACAACCTTCAGTCATTAAAACTTCCAAACAGTATCGTATGCAAATTCCGCAAGCTCGTTTTGTCTATCTTTGATATCCTCCTCTCCCCATTTATAATTTAAAATCTCAAATTCTTTTACTAACTTTTTATTCATGGCTAGTTCTGAATTAGCGAATTCACTCATTTTTTCTTTGAGCTTTTTATTGCCCATCGGGCCATTTATCTTTTTATCAATTAAAGTTAAGTTGCCCAGCATATTAACATGTCCCTTTATCTCTTTTTTAGTCAAAGACCATTGGGATGGTTCTTGGGGTAAAATATGCTCTATATTGATTTTTGTAAAATTTAAAATCTTTTCTTCGGTTTTAGATAATGCTTTTTCTATATTTGAGAGCACGTATATAACCAAAGGATAACTCTTGTAATCGATGTCTGAAAATTTTTCAATAAAGAGTGCTCTATTCGGATAATAAAGATTATTCTTGAATTGAGCTAAAATTCTTTGAACATTTTTTATTATATTTTCCTGGCTATAACTATTTAATGCTTCTCTTATCTCTTTTGCGGTATTAAAATATATTCTCTCCACAACGTTACCAGAAAGCTTACAAACTGCAGAATATGCAAAATGATACCTCTCTATAACCTTAAAAATTTCGCTAAAATCGTATCCTATTTTGTCTTTATTCATTAAAAGGCAGAGCAATAAAGAATAGCATTGTGTAATGCCCATTATTCTAAGGCTGCTCATGGTTTCAGTTATTCTTTGTGCTATTTTTTTATCAGAAAAATCTTCGAGCCAATCCGCAACGACCGTTGAATCACTGGCCATCTTATAGTAATACCCTGAAGCTCTTTGAAGATCGTTTAAAAATTGAACTGGATTATCGATTTCTTTTTTAACCTCTCTGTAAAGTCTTTTTTCTGGAACAAAAGAGTATTTTGAAATCCAAAAATATCTAATAAACTTAGAAACATTCAATGGCCCCCTCGCGCTTTCAACGTTGCTCTCAATGCTGGTCCAAACTTCCTTTGCAAAGTCTTCCCTATCGTTTTTCTTTGGCAATTTACCAAAAATGTAATTTTTTAATAAATCAGCGGCTGTTAAATCAGCACCCCTAGCATTTACTGTCTCAAAAATTGAATATGCATCTTCTTCGTTTTCTATGCTTATTAAAATTATTTTTAAACCAAATACTCTAGCCTTTAATGCATCAAGGTATTCAATTTTTTTATTTAAATCATTAGAAGAATCCAGCCCGTCGTTTATTTGATCTCTAATGAATTCGTAATTTGATTTGATGGTTTTTTCTTCTTTGGTTCGTGGTTTAGCTATTAAAATGTTTGAATCCTTTTGTTGTATATGCTCACTAAAAAAACTATTCAATGAATCACCACATCTTAATCTACTTTCTTCTTTCGCTGAGATCGGATCCTTGTTGGCAATTATGCCCTGTGTCAACAAGGCTTTTTCACCTTCACCTAATTCTTTATATTTGTCCCTAATCACTGCCATTAAAATAGTTAAAGTTATTAGTCTCTGCTGTCCATCTATAACTTCAACAAAACCATCTTGGTCATATCTCTCATAGTTAAAAACAAAAGATCCTAAAAATGCAGTTTCTCCGCTTACTAAATCAATCCAAAGGTCGGAAACCTGATCAATGGTCCAAGAATAAGGTCTTTGGTATCTTGGTATCTTATACTTATCGCGTCCGTACAAAACCTCTCTTAATTCTTTGTCTACGGCACGAAAATTTAGCATATCCATATTCTTTTGTTTTTTAAAATTAATTAATAATCCTGGCTTTTTAATTTGATTAGATTTCTTGGTCTCTACTTTTGCTATTTCTAAAATATTTTTGTCTATATTTTTTATATTTACCTTATTGATCTCTTTTTTGTTTAAATACTTATTAAAGAAGTTTTCTATTGATCCGTCTTTTTTTGTTATATTTTCAATTCCCTTGCTACTATATGGGAGAAAGCCCTGAACAACCGATCCTTTGTATTCTGCTAAATCAGCCATTACTTTATAGGGTATATTTACTGGTTTTAGATCAGTTAGAAAAAAAACATATTCCCATGACACAGAAGTTCCTTTTTTATTATTTTGAAAGCCCCAAAGCTCATCCGCTAATTTTTTATTATGGGTTTTATGTAATAATTTACCAACGTAAGTTATAAATCCGTTTTGATAGAATAAGACCCAGTCACCTTTTTTCATTTTTTCCCAACGACTTTTCAAGCTTGGTTTATTTCCCCAAATCATTAGAATCTCCTGTCCTTTTAAGGAGTTTTTATCTTCTTCACTGAAAAATTTTATTAAGTCAGATTTCTTATAACCCCCCTCTATCGTCTTTTGAAAGTTCTTTGAAGACTGCTCGCCAGACCTAGGAGCAATAAAAATTTGTGGCATCTCGCTTATGTTGTTTTTTTTCATAGTTTATTATATTAAATCTCTGATCAAAATAACATCTAATTCAATACTATAACACAAAATGACCAAAAAATCAATTAAGCCACTATCTTGTTCACCACCCAGAGAAAACCCATGCTTTTATCAAATTAAGTTATAAAATCAATCTAACCATTCTTAATTCATCATAATCATATTGGCCGCCCAAAGATTCATACACCGGGCCAAGGGGTTGCTTACCCTCGCCATTAACGCCAATCTTTTGAAAGGCCTGTGAAATCGCCTTAAAATGATCGGCTGGAATTATATTTTTTAACCAGGTAAAAGAGACCAGGTTGTTTTTTGCTTTAATTTTTTCTAAATGACTTAATATTGTTCCATAAGCAAGGCCTCTTTCCTTGGCAATATCTCGCGGCGAACATCCTTTTAAAAATAAATTAAGGGTAATCTCAAGAGTGCTCTGCTTCTCCTGTTTTATCTTTTTATCGGAGAATCTTCTGACAAACGCCTTATGCGTTTTACTTAATTCAGCGGGGAGAATTTTGGCAAAAAATTCGGCATTATCGTCTGATTCTTTTTGAAAAGATTTGTCATATTCTATAACTTCGTTATGAATTAAAAAAGCCGAGTCATGAAGACCTTTGAGCGAAAGCCCATTGAGAGATCTTACTCGCGAAAGCGCCACATAACCCATTCCTTTTTCAAATGGATTGGAGAGGTCTA
>CAZAJY010000043.1:0-4922 GCA_964485905.1 uncultured Candidatus Saccharibacteria bacterium
CGGTTATAATTATAGACTAACTGATTTTCAATGCGCTCTTGGGTTAAGTCAATTAAAAAAATTAGATAAATTTATCCAAAGAAGAAGAGAAATCGTTGCTCAATATAATAAAGCCTTTAAAGATATTAAAGAAGTTATAATTCCAACTGAAAGAAATTATGTAAAATCAGCTTGGCACATTTATGTTATTCAATTATGTTTAGATGAGTTAAAAGTAAACCGTAAAAAAATATTTGAAGCACTACAAAAAGAAGGTCTCGGAGTTCAGGTTCATTATATACCTCTTCACCTTCAGCCATTTTGTCAAAAAAAATTCGGCTACAAAAAGGGAGATTCCCCGACAGCCGAGAGATATTATAAAAGAGCAATTACTTTACCTCTTTTTCCAAAAATAACAGATGCAGATATTAAAAGAGTAATAGAAACAGTTAAGAAGATTATTAAACAATACAAAAAATGATTGCAGCGATTATTCAAGCCAGAACAACTTCTACCAGACTACCAAACAAGGTTTTATTGGAAATAATGGCTGAAAAACCAATGCTTTGGCATGTTGTCAATAGATTAAAATATTCAAAAAAAATTGATGAAATTATTTTAGCCATTCCCGACACCCAAAAAAATGACATTCTAGAGAAATTTGCCGAAGATAACAAAATAAAATTTTTTAGGGGGAATGAAAAAGATGTTCTTTCTAGATATTATGAAGCGGCTAAAAAATTCAAAGTTGACATAATAGTTAGAATAACATCAGATTGCCCCTTAATTGACCCCAAAGTAGTTGATTTGGTTATTGAAAAACATTTAAATTCGGGTGCCGATTATACTTCCAATATCTTTGAAAGAACTTTTCCAAGGGGGCTAGATACAGAAGTTTTTAATTTTAGAACCCTAGAGAAAGTCCACAAAGAGTCAAAAGAATCATATCAGAGAGAAGGCGTCAATGAATATATTTACGAAAATCAGAGGATATTTCATTTAGCTAGCGTTGAATGCGATAAAGATTTTTCTTGTATGCGCTGGACAGTAGATGAGCCGAAAGATTTAGAACTTATCAGAGAGATTTATAAAAGATTATATAAAAAAGGAAAAATATTTCTGATGGAAGACGTGGTAAATCTTCTCAAAGAATGCCCTAAATTAGCGGAAATAAATAAAGACATAAAACAAAAAACAGTATGAACAAATTAAAAAAAATTAGAATTGGTAATAAATATATAGGAGAAGGTGAGCCCTGTTTTATCATTGCTGAGGCTGGGATAAATCACAACGGAGACATAAATATTGCCAAAAAAATGATTGACGCAGTTAAAGACGCGGAAGCCAATTGTATCAAATTTCAAACTTTTAAAGCAAAAGAATTCATCACGGATCCAAATCTTACATATACCTATAAATCTCAAGGAGAAGAAATTACTGAGCCGCAACTTAAAATGTTTCAGCGATACGAATTCTCAAAAGAAGAATGGAGGGAGATTATTGGTTACTGTAAAAAGAAAAAAGTTATTTTTTCTACGACCGCCCAAAATCCTTCTGATTTAGATTTTATTTTATCATTAACCGATTTGCCGTTCATTAAAGTGGGTTCTGACGATTTAACAAATTTAGATCTTATAGAATATTATGCAAAGAAAGGAAGGCCTATGATAATTTCTGCCGGGATGGCTTACGGCTCCGAGATAGAGGACGCGATACTTACAATAAAAAAAGCGGGGAACAAGGATATTACCGTTTTACACTGTATTTCTTCTTATCCTACTGAAGCCGAAGAGGTTAATTTAAAAAAGATTCCCCTAATCAGAGATTCTTTTGACGTAAAAGTTGGTTTTTCTGATCATACCATAGGCAGCGCCGCTGCGATTGGTGCTGTCTGTCTTGGAGCGACCGTTATTGAAAAACATTTTACTTTATCTCATGATTTGTCCGGTCCCGATCATTGGTTTTCCATAGATGCCGATGAGCTAAAAAAATATATCCAAGATATTAGATTTATAGAAAAAGCAATTGGCAGCTCCGTTTTAGTGCCAACAGAAAAAGAAGAAAAAATGAGAAAAATAGCGAGAAGAAGCATTGTTGCAAAAGAGAAGATTAACATTGGGGAAAGATTTACTAATGACAACCTCGAATTTAAGAGACCGGGAATTGGCATAAGCCCACGTTTTAAAAAGTATATTGTTAATAGGATTGCGAGCAAAAAATATAATAAAGGTGATTTAATTTAAATTCAAATATGAAAAATAAAAAAATTAATATAAGTAAATTGTTGCAAATGCCCGAAAATCAATTTCATCCTTTGGCCTTTATCAATGGCGAGCCTGAAATTGGTAAAAATGTTTGCATTGGATTTTTCTCCGAGGTTAACGCCAAGGGCGCGAAGGTTGTTATCGGCGATAATTGCGACATTGCGTCTTTTGTTTCCATCAATGTGGCTGATTCCCATAAGAGATGCTTGGGTTTGGCAAAAGAAATAGAACGGAAAGACATAATTATAGAGAACAATGTTTTTATCGGCTCTCATTGTTTTATTAAAAAAGGAGCTAAGGTTGGCCACCATTCAGTGGTGGGATCGGGCACTATTGTTGAAGAAGTAAAAATTCCGCCTTATTCTTTAGTTATCGGCAATCCAATGAAGATTAGGCCGGGTTATTACAAGAAATTTTTTTAATAATAAAAAAACAACAATGCAAAAAAGTTTTGATAAAGGTTGGGAAGAGAATATTTATTTAAAGGGAAGGCATTTAAACTTGTACCCTTATGATTTAGTGGTAAGTATAACGGCGAGGAAGTTTTTCAATGTTCCGCAAGAAGAAAGAAGAAAAATAAAAGTGCTGGATTTGGGTTGCGGCGCCGGCAATAACGCTAAATTTTTAGCAGAAAATGGTTTTAGTGTTTATGGAATAGATGGGTCAAAGATGGCCGTGAAGATTTGTAAAGAAAGATTTTTAAGATGGAATTTAAAAGGGAACTTTGTCGAGGGAGATTTTTTGAAATTGTCTTACAAGAATAATTTTTTTGATTTAGTAATTGATAGAGAAAGTTTATATGCCAATAAATTTAATGGTATTAAAAATGCTATAGATGAAGTTTATAAAAAACTCAAAAAGAAAGGATTGTTTATAAGTTTTATCTATAGTTCTTATCATCCCGAGCGTGAATTTGGGCAAGAGATAGAATCAAACACTTATTGTAATTTCCGAAAAGGTAGTTTTCATAAAACAGGAAAGGCCCATTTTGTTGACATTAAAGAAATTCACGAATTATTTTATAAATTTAAAATAGAAAATATTATGAGGCATTCGCTAATTGAGGCCTACAATAAACCCAAAAGGTTTATGGAATTTGATGAGTACATAATAATAGCAAAAAAAATAAAAATATGAATAATTATTCTGAAGAGTTAAATCAACATTTGAGTGATCTGATAATCTCAAAAAAGAAATCAGGTGCAGAAATCATTGAAGATTTTCCCAATTATGTGCCCAGGCAAAATCTCAGCCGTTTTTTGGCGATGCATGAGTTGTTTAAAATGATTTTAGATGTAAAGGGTTCTATCGTGGAATGTGGAGTTTTCAGAGGAGCAGGATTAATGACTTGGGCTCAATTGTCTGCAATATATGAGCCGGTGAATTATCACCGAGAAATTATTGGGTTTGATACTTTTTCGGGTTTTCCTGATGTTGACGATGCAGACAAAACAAGTGGCAAAACAAATGAAAACGCCAAAAAAGGAGGAATAGCCGCAGATTCTTATACTGAGTTGGAAAAAGCGATAGAATTGTATGATTCTAATCGCTTTCTCTCGCACATAGAGAAAGTTAAATTAATTAAAGGAGATTTTCTAAAAACAGGGCCTTACTTTATTGAGAAAAACAAACATTCTTTGGTTGCATTGTTATATTTGGACTTTGACCTTTATCAGCCAACCAAAGAAGCGCTAAAAATATTTTTACCTAGAATGCCAAAAGGAGCGATATTGGCTTTTGATGAAGTCAATAATCCAGATTGGCCAGGAGAAACGCTTGCTTTAGTGGAGGCATTGAATTTAAACAAGCATTCGATAAAGCAGTTTTATTACGAACCGAATATTTCATATATTATCCTTTAATTATGATCCTTACGGCCCATCAACCAGTATATTTGCCTTGGCTAGGGTTATTTCATAAAATAGCCCTAAGCGATACTTTTTGTTATTTTAATGATGTCCAATACTTACAAAAAGATTGGAATAACAGGAATAAAATAAAAACCAAAACAGAGGCGATATGGTTAACAGTGCCAGTTTTGTCAAAGGGTTATAGAGAGAAAAAAATAAGAGAAATAGAAATAGATAATTCCTTAAATTGGCGAAGCAAACACTGGAGGTCAATATATTTGAATTATAAAAAAGCGCCATTTTTTAGCAGGTATTCCGATTTTTTTGAAGATACATATAAAAAGGACTGGCAATATTTAGCTGATTTGAATGAATATATGCTGAAATGGTTTTTAAAAGAGTTGGGCATTAATGTTGAGTACCACAAGGCCTCGGAATTAAATTTTGAAGGGTATAAATCGGACTTGGTGCTGGATATGTGCAAAAAATTGGGAGCAAATTTATATATTTTTGGAGCCTTGGGCAGAGGTTATGCCAAAGAAGAGAATTTTAATAAGCAAGGTATTAAAATATATTTTCAAGATTATAAACATCCTGCCTATTCTCAACTTCACGGTGAGTTCTTGCCTTATATGAGTATCATAGATTTGTTATTTAATTGTGGCGATAAAAGCTTAGAGATTCTAATGGAGGGGAATATCAAAAAAGAAGAATTAATTAAAAAGTTTAATTTATGATTAAAAAAAATAAAATTTTAATAATAGTAGCTCATCCGGACGATGAGGTTTTAGGATGCGGAGGAACAATTGCAAAGTATGTCAAAAGCGGC
>CAZAJY010000044.1:0-4674 GCA_964485905.1 uncultured Candidatus Saccharibacteria bacterium
AGTCACAATTAGATACCACTAAGTCACAATTAGATACCACTAAGTCACAATTAGACCTAAGGGTTAGTGAATTATCTGTTATCTATCTTTCACGAAGTTGGAGAATGATAACTTTATTAAATAAAGTCTTTTCGTTTTTATTTCCTAAAAAGAGTAAAAGAAGAAGAGTGGCCAGATTTTTTTGGATTATTTTTAAAAAGGCACGTAAAATAATAGTAAGAATTATTATAAAAGCTGAAGTGGTAGTTCACTATATCACTATAATGTTATTTGGGAATTGGCTAAGGCCTAAGCGTCTGGATGTTATTCAGGTATATAATTATTTTCTTGGCCGTGAACCAGAATCTCGTTTGGCAATTCAATATCATTTACAAAGACAAACCGTAGAAGAGTTAATTGCGTCGATCATGGTTTCAGAGGAGTATAAGCATCGAGTGAAACAAGGTGTTTATCCTCAATTTAGTCAATTAAGTTTAAGATCTAGATTTAATTGTCCGCTCCCTTTTCTTATTTTTTTGTATAGAAACAGAACATTAAATTGTTTTGCAATAACATTTTCAGAACTTACACCCCGTGCTCGTATTATTTATAATAATCTACAGAAGCGGGCTGATTCTGTTTTAAGTACCTCCATAATTACTCCTTTTTTGGATCTGTCTGAGGAGGGCACTGTGTTAAAAGGAAAAGAGAAAAGGCGGATAGTTATTGATATGCAAGGCTTACAAACGCCGTTTTCGAGTAGCCGGGGTGTGGGTAGATATACAAGAGAAATGGTCAAGGCCTTTTTGAGAGTTGCTTCTCGAAAGTATGATATTTTTCTTTTATTAAATAGCGCCTTTGAGGATAATATGGAAATGATCTACTCAGAATTTTTAGGTCTGGTGCCTAGGGAAAATATAAAATGTTGGCAACAGTATTTACACCCAGTTTCTGGTATATCTAATAATTTGTGGGGAAGAAAGGCATCTGAATTAGTTCGGGAGTGGTATATTTCACAATTAAGCCCTGATATTATTTGGTCAACTAACTTACAAGAGGGCTGGAATGATGACGGGGTTACTAGTGTTAAGCTTTTGTATGACGGGGCAATATATTGTACAACTCTACACGATGTTATCCCTTTGATTTATCCCGAAACACACTTAACTAGTAAGATTAAGCCTTGGTATATGGAAAAGATTGAACAGACCAAACATTCTGATATTATCTTATCCGTTTCGGAATATTCAAAAGAGAAAATTATCAAACTTGCGCAAGTAGATTCTAAGAGGGTATATGTTGCTGGTAATTCTTATAATTCGGTAATTTTTAATACGATTTCAGATCCTAATTTTATATCTGATGAGTTAAAACCACTAACCTCAATTGAG
Source organism: uncultured Candidatus Saccharibacteria bacterium (assembly GCA_964485905.1). Taxonomy (GTDB): domain Bacteria; phylum Patescibacteriota; class Minisyncoccia; order Phycocordibacterales; family GWA1-40-21; genus CAIJXO01. The sequence continues at coordinate 1,371 of CAZAJY010000044.1, forward strand.
TATATATTATATGCTGGCGGTGCAGATGCACATAAAAATATTAAACGACTAGTTTCTGCCTATGCGCAATTAGGCACTGATCTTCAGAACCGATTTAAATTAGTGTTAGTAGGTAAGGAAGTGAAAGCTCGAGAATTCGAATTATCAAGACACGGCTCTGACCTTGGGGTTGAACCTAGTCAGCTTATTTTTACTGGATATGTTAGTGATCACGATCTTTCTTGTTTGTATAAGAACGCAAGAATTTTTGTTTTTCCTTCTTATAGTGAAGGTTTTGGTATTCCACCATTAGAGGCAATGGCCTGCGGATGTCCTGTTATCGCCGCAAACGCGGCAAGTTTACCTGAGGTAATCGCTTTTCCGGAAGCTTTATTTGACCCATTTGATGAAAAGGATATAGCGTTGAAAATGAGACTTGGTTTGGTTAATGAGCGCTATCGTCAAAAACTTATTGCCAATGGTGTTAGTAGGGCTGGTTTCTTTTCGTGGGAAGCGAGTGCGAAGATAATTTTAGATTTATTTGAGAAGATAATAGAAGAAAATTTAGAAAAACTTAATTTAAATAATTATGATAACGATTATTTTAATAATATAACAAAAAAGTTAACTAAAAATATAATAAGTTTGCCAAAACCTAGTAAAGATAACCTTTTGCTCTTATCTCAATCAATCTCGGACAACATTGTTGGAATTAATCGCCAACATCGGGTTTATATAGATTTGAGTTGCCTTGTTCACTTCGATCATGCGACGGGGATTCAACGTGTTACCAGGGCAATTATGTCAGAGTTAGAGACGATGAAAATGGAAGACCTTGAGTTTATAGGTGTTTTTTCTTATCCTGGATGTAAATATTTTTATAAAGCTCAGTTATTTGAGGGTAAATATTTTACTCCAGATAGAAAAGAATTAAATCAGAACATTGTAGATTTTAGTGACGGTGACGTTTTGTTGTTTCTTGATCTGCATCCGGGTAATTTGATCTCTAAAAATTTTGAAATTGCTAGTTTAAGACATCGTGGAGTCAAAGTATATTCCGTGGTCTATGATCTGCTACCCGTCTTGTTCCCAACATACTTCGTTAAAGAGCTAGGAGAAGAATTTGATTTGTGGTTACGTGCCGTGGTTAATCTTGACGGGGCGTTTTGTATATCAAAAGATGTAGCTAATAAGTTAAGAGAATGGGTTGATGGCAATAAAATCATTCCTGATGAATCTTTTGAAATCAGACATTTTCATCTAGGTGCAGATATTGATCATTCATCTCCAAGTAAGGGTTTACCCAAAGACGCCGAACAGTTACTAAAATTATTTAGTGATAGAAGCTCGTTTTTAATGGTGGGTACAGTTGAACCAAGAAAAGGTCATGCCTTTGTTTTAGATGCTTTTGAACAATTATGGAAATCTGAATCCCAAGACGTGCTTATTATCGTTGGGAGAGAAGGGTGGTGTAATGAGGCGACTGCAAATCGCATTCGTACACATAAAGAATATAATAAGCATTTATTCTGGCTTGAGGGTATAAGTGATGAATATCTCGAAAAAATATATAATGTTAGTACTTGCCTTATCGCCGCTTCAGAAGGGGAAGGGTTTGGTTTACCACTTATAGAAGCAGCTCAACATAAGTTGCCAATTATCGCCCGAGATATACCCGTCTTTCGCGAAGTTGCTAGTGAGTATGCTTACTATTTTAATGGCGATAAACCAGAAGATTTATCGGAAGCAATCGTTAATTGGCTTAAATTAAATACTAATGGTAAAGCGCCACAATCAGTCGATATGCCATGGCTAACCTGGAGAGAAAGTACTCAGCAGTTACTTAGATTATTTTTTCCAAAAATTAACTTTAATTTTAAAGAAATACAAAAGACAAATTCATCCGATAAAGATGGCGTTACAAATAGATTTTATCTCAAAAAACTAAAAAGAAAGATTATCGATATACTTCATCATTATAAACCCAGACGATTTATAAAAAAGATATTTTATAGATTAGGGTTAAATTAGTTTCTTAAATAAAGTGTTTAGGTCGGCTATCCTATTAATTTTCTATAAGTTTTCATTGTATCAGAGACCGTTTTTTCCCATGTAAATTTCTTAGGCCAAGTAATTATTTTTGTTATATCTGAATATTTTTTGTTTACGGTTTTTTCTAATTGTCCTAAGAAGTTATTTGAGGTCTTGTAGTATAAAGGAAATTCACCACCAACCTCGTGAAAGACTGGTATATCTGAACAGATAACTGGTGTCCCACAAGACATAGCTTCTAGGATAGGTAGGCCAAACCCTTCGTATAGGGAAGGGTAGGCAAGGGCTTCAGCGTTGTTGTAGTAAGAAACTAATTCTTCATCACTAATATTGGGAATTTGTTTTACAATGTTGGCTAGGTTTAAATCATTAATTAATTTAGTTTCGGCTTTATTGAATTCTCCACCGCCTAAACAAAGCAGATCATATTTGTCTTTTTGTGACCATAAGTTAAAGGCTTTGAGCAAGAAAGGGAAATTTTTATAGTAATAACGGTAACCTACATAAAGAAAAAAGGGTTTTGCCGGCTTATTTCTGTTTATTTTTTTAAATATATTGCTAATTCCTAGATAGATTACATTTATTTTCTCTAAAGTAATATTGTAGAAATTCACAATATCTTTTTTCGTGGATTCAGAAATAGTGATTACCGAGTCTGATTTAAAGATGACCCTCTTTTTATTATAGGCATATAAGTAATAGAGGATTCCTTTAAAGAATTTCGGGAATATTTCATCGGTCATATCATATACAGTAATTACTTGTTTAGCCTTAAGGTCTGAAAAATAGCGGTAGTAGGTGTGATGTAGAACACCGTCTTGTAAATCTTTTCTATTTTTTAAAAAATTTTTTGTTTTTCTACCATCAATAAGGATTGATAGGTATTTAAGAAGTTTGTTACTTGTATTGATTGAGGAATCAATAATTTCAACTTTTACTCTACCATTAAAGACTTTATTAAGAATATCTTTTCTTATCAAGACAGTGATTTCACAATCTTGTTTTTCTGCTAGACCATTAATTAACTCGTCAAAATAACGAGAGATACCACCCTGTTTCTGTAAACTATATATCAAGCCATCAAATACGATTTTCATAGTTTTTTTGTTATTATTTATGATTATATTAAGTATAGCATCTGTGTAATCTTTTAGACAATTTTTTAATTTGTATTGTAATTATTTATTTTGTGCTATATTATAGTGGTCATGATAAAACAAAAATTAAAATCTGGTAAAATATTAAAGGCTCATAAGGTAGTGGTTGTAAGTGG
>CAZAJY010000045.1:0-4354 GCA_964485905.1 uncultured Candidatus Saccharibacteria bacterium
AAGCAGTAACTCGCTTTTTACTCCCCCGAATTACCTAAATCCTCAATCGCTTGGGCAATATCATCACTTTCAAAAATCGCCGATCCAGAAATAAGACGGGTAGCACCGGCGCTAATCAAATCAGATGCATTATCAAAACTTACACCCCCATCCACGCTAATAGGCATAGTAGGATATGATTGACGCAAATCACTGATTTTCTCCAAGACCCGATCATCAAATTCCTGTCCTTGAAATCCTATATTATCAATACCCATAAATTGAACAAAATCAATAATAGAATCACCATTCTCATCAATCAAATCTAAAATTCCATGAACTCCTTCATTAGGTGTTTGAATATCCAAGGCAACACCAATCTCCAAACCAAAAGAAGAATTCTTAGCTGTCCCATATTCAGCTCGTAAATTTTCAATAGTGTCTAAAATATTTGGGGCTGATTCTAAATGTAAAACCAGTCTTTTGGCCCCGGCCATTACCCAATCATGAACGACTTCTTCTGGTTTCCTTACCATCAAATCTACTTCAAAATCTAGAGAATCCCAGAAAGGAAAACCCTCGTCCTCGGCTTTAATTTCAGTAAATTCATCCATCCCCCCCTTAACATAAGGCCAGCTCTTACTTGGCACAAATTTACCATCACAAACATCAATTTGCACTAAAGGCGTTAACCCACTTACACGGGCCATTTTATCCCGCAAATCCTCCAAGTTTTTAGGCAATATTGCTGGAATTATTTCTACCATAATATTTAAAAATTCTTTTTAAGCCTTACTTCTCTCAAAATCTTCTCCATTTTCTTAATTCGCCGAATATATTGATACTCACCGGAAAAAGGGGTTTTCAACCAAACCCTGACAGCATCTTTAGCTTCACTGGTAGTTAAAAATCTCGCCCCTAAAGCCAAAACATTAGCATCATTATGCTGACGGGATAATTTTATAATATTAGAATTCTGGAAGACTTTATTACCATAAAAAACTACCGCTCGCACATTCGGAAATTGATTAGCGACCATGGCTTCACCCTGACCAGAACCACCAATAACAATCCCTTTAACGCCATGAGGATGATCAGACACCGCCTTTCCCACCGGTGCTACAAAATCTGGATAATCATCATATTGATCATAAAGATGTGCCCCATGGTCCACCACTTCATAACCAAGTTTCTGTAAATAACTGACCAACGCCTCCTTCAACTCAAAACCCGCATGATCAGCCCCAATATGTATGATTGTCTTTTCTTTAGAATTAGATTTCATTTTTTTAAATTATACCTTATTTACTCAATAATTTCAAAAAGACCTCCTTCAACACTTGTGGATTGGCTGAACCCTTAGTCACTTTCATTCCTTGGCCAACTAGAGCCATTAATGCTACTTCTTTACCGGCTTTATAATCCGCAACTATCTTAGGACTATCCACAATGATTTTTTCGGCGATTTTCTCTAATTCACCCGTATCACTTTTTTGTAATAAATTTTCTTTCTCAGCAATCTCAACTGGACGACCACCTTTTTCATACATTATTTTCAAAATATCCTTAGCCCCTCGAGAGGATATTTTAGACTCGGCCACCATCTTGATTAAATCAGAAAAATTTTGATCTTCTATTTTACCTAAACTCTCGCCTCCTTTCATTAAACCAAGCAAATCAGAAATAATATAATTAGAAGCTAGTTTGATCAGATTCTTATCTCCCTTAAAATCCTCACATACTTTTTCAAAAAAAGTACTAATTATTCCTGGCCGAACAAAAATCTCTACATCCACAGCTTTAATTCCATAATCTTTTTCATATCGCTCTCTCTTTTCCCATGGTAATTCTGGTAATTCTTTTTTCAAACTTTCCACTGAAAATTCTGAAATTTCTGAGATCATCATCTTTGGTAAATCAGGGTCAGGAAAATAACGATAATCGTGAGAATCTTCTTTCAGGCGCTGAGAAAAAGTATTTTGCCTATCTTCATTCCAACCCCTCGTCTCCTGTACAATTTTCTCACCACTCTCTAAAACTTCAATCTGTCTATCAATTTCATAAGCTACTGCTTTTTCTACCGCTTTAAAAGAATTAATGTTTTTTACTTCCACCTTAGTACCTAATTTATCAGTTTGACTAACGGAAATATTAGCTTCAATTCTCATCTCTCCTTTTTCCATATTGGCCTCACCAGCACCTAAATATTGTAATAATAATTGTAATTCTCGCGCAAAATCAGCTGTTTCTTTTCCACTATGAAGTTCTGGTTCCGTTACTAACTCCATTAAAGGTACGCCTGCTCGATTGAAATTAACCAGACTAAAATCCCCACTTTCATGTGAAGAACTAGCTGTATCTTCTTCTAAATGTATTCTTGTAATATTTATACCATTTAATTTACCACCAGTAACAAGAGGAAATTTATATTGACTAATTTGATAACCTTTAGGAATATCAGGATAAAAATAATTCTTACGATCCCATTCAGTAAAATCTGCTAATTTAGACCCCAAAGCCACGCCAACTCTTAAAACATTCTCAACGGCTTGTTTATTTATCACTGGTAAACTACCCGGCTGTCCAGTACAAACAGGACAAATATTTACATTCGGTTTTTCTTCCTCGGAATTATTTAAACAGGCACAAAACATCTTGGTCTTTGTCGCCAATTCCGCATGAATTTCTAAACCAATTGTTGCTTTATATTTATTATTTTCCATATTATTTATTTCGTAAAATCTTAATCAGATTATCCTTTAATTTCTTAATCGAATTATCATCTAGCACAGTCACATCTAAGATATTTTTACAATATTTTGATAATTTTTTCTTAATAGAAATAAGTTCCTTATCGTTAATCATATCAGATTTGGTTAAAATTAAAACTTCATCTTTTTCTGCTAATTCTTGGCTATAGGCCTTTAATTCTTTCCTAATTGTTTTATAATCTGTAATTAATTTAGTACTTTCCAATGATAGACAATGGAAAAGCATTTTTGTTCTCTTTATATGTCGTAAAAATTTATAACCTAAACCTTTTCCTTCAGATGCTCCTTCAATTAATCCTGGCAAATCAGCCAAAATAAAACCATACATATCACCTAAAGCGGGCTCTAATGTAGTAAATTGATAGGCACCAACTTTTGATTTTGCATTAGTTAACTCATTAATTAAACTAGATTTACCAGCGTTTGGTAAACCAATCAGGCCGGCATCAGCCACTAATTCTACTTCAATATAAAAATCAAATTCCTCTCCTCCTTTACCAAGAGTAAATTGCTCTGGTCTTTGATTGGTGGAAGATTTAAAAAATTCATTACCCAATCCTCCCTTGCCTCCCTTAGCTAAAAGCTTAATTTCTCCGTCCCTGTCTAAAAAAACCCTTCCACTAGTTTGTAAATTCGTAATAACTGAACCAATCGGAAAATCTACATATAAATCTTGGCCATCTTTACCATGTCGGCTTTTATTTTCACCATCACCACCTTTAGGGGCTTCAATTTCTTTAAGATTTTTATAAGTAGCTAAAACGCCAATATCTCGAATGGCTCGAGCATAAATATCGGCTCCTCGCCCACCGTTTCCCCCGGCCGGGCCCATAAATTCCTTGCTCTTTTCATGTAGCCAGCGCACCACACCATTTCCCCCATTTCCTGCTTTAATATGTAATTTTAATTCATCAATAAAAGCCATTTTATTTATTATTTAAAGCTAATTGTGTTAATTTAATTGCTCCTTCTTTACTCTTTGCACCAGCAAATATTCCTTTATTCCGACAAAAGATAGCATCATTAACACCAGTTATTTTAGCAAGTTCTTCTCCCTTTTTGCCCCACCAGGTTTCTGGAAAGTTTTGGCGACACTCGTATGTGTGTTCATGTTTTTCAATTACTTTTGCTCGCCATTTTTTTCCATCTTTGTCCTTATAAATAAAAAAGAGGGGCTCTGGATATTTAGATAGCGAACTCGCTGGTAAAATAAGATTATCAAACACAATAATTCTTTTATCTTTAGAATTTTTATATATCTCATCTACCAAAGCTTCGGCCTTAAGATTATCTTGAGCGATTTTTATTTCTCTTAAAATAACTTTCTTTGCAAAGTCTGTGGCCTGAAGGAAAAGCTTATTTATATTTAAATTATTTTCTTGCCAAGTCGGTCTCATAGAATAAATAATATCTGTAAGTAAAAATGGATAAAGGCCAATGATCTTCTCTTTATATATATTTAAACCGCAATCATCAGCGTCAATCACAGCAACTAATTTTTTATCTAAAATGTCAGCTACTTTTTTAGAACCACAAATTTCTACCCCATATTTTTTCCACACCAAGCCAAAAGCAGAGTAAGTAATTTTGTCATCTCGATAACC
>CAZAJY010000046.1:0-4050 GCA_964485905.1 uncultured Candidatus Saccharibacteria bacterium
GTGGCAAAAAATTTCAAATGAAAATAGCCCGCGCGGATTCCTCCCCAGACCCCTCCTCCGCGCGGACAAAATGCAAAAAAATTAGTCTCGGTTTTGCGAAAATCCAAACCCCCAGAAAATAGTTTTCGCAAAACCGAGTCCGAATTGAAGCCCCGCCACACTGCCCGAATACTTGGAGGGCAGAACCCCAAAAAGAAAAATGTCCTTTCCATTTTAGAAAAAATCGGGTGCGCGCAAATCCGAAATGCAAGGAACATTTTTTCTTTTTGGGGTTGCCGAGTGAAGCGAAGCGGTGGCGGGGCTTTCGTAGAGCGTACGCTTTAGTTTAGAGCCACCACACGCTTCGTGCGTGCGATACATTACCGATTTTGGAAATAGGTGCGAGCTTGGTACAATAGAGACACCATGAATAAGAAGCAGATTAAATCACTCGCTTACATTGTGGGTATAGCTTTGGGTGATGGCAATTTATCAAAAAATGGTGGGACGACAAGGTTAAGAGTAACTTGCGATAATAAATATCCAAAAATTATTATAGAGATAACCAGACATTTAGAAATTATTTTGCCAGAAAATAGTATTTCTTATTATAACAGAAGAAACTGCACTGATATTACTATTAGTTCAAACAAGCTTGAAAATCTTCTTGGGTGGACAAAATCTGGAGGATCAAAAGAAAGACAAAAAGTCACTGTGCCTGACTGGATTGTAAATAATAAAATCTATACAAAAGAATGCCTAAGGGGATTATTCCAAACAGACGGCTCCATATACATAGATAGAAAATATCTTTATACAAATTTTACTTCCATAATCCCTACCTTAGTAAATAAAGTTAAAATTATGATAGAAAATCTTGGTTTCAAACCCAAAATGCAAAAAACTGTTCAACCGAACGGAAAGATAAAATACGTCATTCGTATGAGCCGAGATCCAAAAAAGTTTATCAAAACAATTAATTTGTGGAAGGGATAGAAAAATTCATGAAGATTTTATGAGAAATTCAATAGACTTTAAGATAATCCTAAACTCTGCTATAATAAAATAATGAAATTATTACTCACATCAGGTGGTCTTGAAAACCAAACGATGATTAATGCTTTGCGAGAATTAGTTGGTAAAGACTTTAAGGATACTAAAATCGTTTTTATACCCACCGCCGCAAATGTTGAACCAGGAGATAAATGGTGGCTTATTAGCGACTTGTCTAAATGTAAGGAATTAGGTTTCAAGGAGGTAGATATTGTTGATATTGCCGCAGTAATACAAGATATCTGGTTGCCACGCCTAAAAAATGCCGACATTATAATAGTTGGAGGAGGTAATACGTCTTATTTAATGGGCCAAATTAAAAAATCTGGTTTAGAAGAGGTTCTGCCTGATTTATTAAAAACTCGGGTGTATATAGGTATTAGTGCAGGAAGTATGATTATGGCTCCAAATCTTAGAGAAAAAGAAATGCAACGACTGTATGAAGAACCTATAGTTAATAATGAGAGTAATGTAGGTTTAGGATTTGTTGATTTTCTTGTGATCCCTCATATGAATTCACAATACTTTCCACGTACAACAGAATTAATAAATGAAGTAGCAAGAGAGATCAGTACTCCATTATATGCGATTGATGACCAAACAGCGATAAAATTCGTTGATGGTAAAATTGAAATTGTATCCGAAGGAAAGTGGAAAAGATTTAATTAAAACTAAAATTTTGTAAACTATGAGAGATATGAAACCTAAAATTTTAGTAATCCTGGGCCCAACTGCGACTGGAAAAAGTGATGTGGCGGTAAAACTTGCCCAAAAATTTAATGGTGAGATTATTTCCGCGGATTCAAGGCAAGTCTATAAGGGTATGGATTTAGGGACTGGAAAAATTACAAAAAGAGAAATGTGGGGAATCCCCCACTACCTGCTCGACGTCGCCAATCCAAAGACACAATTTTCCGTCGCCCAGTTTCAGAAACTAGCCAAGGACAAGATAAATGAAATTCTCAAAAGAGATAAATTGCCAATCATCTGTGGTGGTACTGGTTTTTATATCGATACGCTAGTTAATGGTCTACACTTTCCTGAGGTGCCGGCCAATAAAAATTTAAGAAAAAAACTAGAGAAAAAAAGTGTCGGTCTGCTCTTTACTATGCTAAAGAAGCTAGATCCAGCTAGGGCTAAAAGTATAGATAAATATAATAAAGTTCGACTAATTCGGGCGATTGAAATCGCCCAGACCTTAGGTAAGGTGCCAAAAATCAAAAGTCGCCACCTATATGACTCCATATATATTGGCCTGGATTTGCCGGATTTGGCCCTCAGGGAGCGTATTAATATCCGCCTTAAAAGGCGCCTAGAAGCGGGCATGATGGCTGAAATGAAGAGATTATATAAGAGTGGTGTATCATACCGCCAGCTAGAATCCTTCGGCCTGGAGTATAGAAATTGCGCTTTATTTCTACAAAAGAAGATCACCAAAAAACAACTGACCGAAAATTTAGAAAAAGAAATCTGGCATTTTGCCAAACGCCAACGTACTTGGTTCCGACGTAATCACAAAATAATTTGGTTCAACCCACTCAAGAAAGATACCATGACTCAGATCAAAAAATTAGTTACGACTTATTCTCTTAGCAAATAAAGTCATTCCAATACCCTTTTCATAATAATCAGCATGATAAGCTAATTTTTTAAAACCATTTTTAAGATAAAAATTAGTCCCCTTTGTTTTTTCTATCTCTTTCCCTGTCCAAAAACTTAGCCAAGTAATTTTAGGCTTATTTTCAATTAAAAATTTAAGCATTTTAGAACCAATACCTTGTTTACGATATTCGGGATTGACATACATATAAGGTATTTCAATATTTCTTCTCTGAGACGAATCCTCCGCATAACAAAAATTAAGATAACCAATTTGTTTCTTTCCATCAAGAGCAATAATCTTATCTTTAGTTTGAAATTTTATTTTAAGCATAAAAAAGATTTCGGCGTGGCGAAGGCGGGCCGTATCGAGTTAGAACCTTTATGTTCATTACCCTGTAAGGCTATTTTGTAAGATTTTAGTATATCATATCGACGCTCCTCGTGCAGACCAAAAAGTGACAAAAGTGACACATCTTGAGGTATAAAGTTACACTTATCTGTAACTTTCTTATGATTTATCTCTGCCTAATAACCAAACGGAAACAAGAGTAGTTATTGGTACAGCCAAAATAAGACCAATACTACTAATTATAATACGCACAATTTCAGCAGAAAAAATCTCTCGATTTAAGGTTACCAAAATACTATCAGTCGAGATTTGAGAAAATAAAAGTATCAGTGGAAGTGAAATACCAACGTAGGCGATCGCCAAGGTGTTTACTAAAGCACCAATATGTTCACGGCCAATCCTAATTGCTTTTTTATAAATCGTTTTTTTTGGAACATCAGCAGGGGCTAATTTAAGAAGTTCGTCCACTGCTGTAGCTTGACCGATTGCTACATCGTACAAAACTCCCAAAAGACCAATCATAATTCCACCAAGTAATAGGCCCATTACATCAATACCACCTGTAATACTCATATTAAGATAGACAACCTCCTCTGATCCAAAACCACTAAGCCTTGTAAAATAGACAGACCATAAAGCCAGAAATCCTGTAAAACAAACGGTAACTAACATTCCAATAACCGCCGAAGAAGTCATTTTATTAAAACCGTGGGTTATATATGAGCCGACTATGATTATAAGAGAAGAAACACCAATAGCAATAAATAAAGGAGATATACCGTGCAATATACCAGGAATTAAAACATATAAAATAAGTAAAAAACTACCAACAAGACTAACTACTCCACGAACGCCTTGAATACCACCAAAAATTAGGACAACTAATAAAAATAGCCCCATTAACCAAAATACTTGGGGAAGACGATATGGCTCGCCCATAGAATACTGATTCTCACCAGTTACAGAATTTGATATTACTTTTAAGTAAAAAATCTCATTATTTTTAAGAATCTGATAATCATTTTCTAAAACTAATTCCTTACCTTTATTGTTTCCTTCTAATATTC
>CAZAJY010000047.1:0-3556 GCA_964485905.1 uncultured Candidatus Saccharibacteria bacterium
CGGTAGACTGCTCGATGTAAAACTCGATCCCTGATTTCGGCAATATGAATATCCCTAGGTTTTGGGTCATTAATTTTAAATGATTTGTAGCCACTGTGGATGTAGAATCTATTTTTCAAACTATCATTCAAACAAATCAAATTATGCATCAAATTTTTTTCAAATATCTGAACATCCTCTTTTTTCTTTTTACCACACAAAAACTCTTTCCATGCCATTAGGAGATTCTCAACGGATATGATATCCTTATATTTATGAATAAATTGGATTTTGGACATAAAAAAGAAAACTATAAAGTCACCCCCCCCCCCGAAACTGAAGTTGCCATCTATTATGCAGAAAATGAAATCTGCCTATCAACTTTGGTATGAATATTACCAAATTCTACCTAAAAACCACAGACACTCTGTTGGTCAAAAAGTAGACACCTTATTCGCCGATGCGATTGAAACTGTCTCTATTGCTATTTTTCTTTCACCTGAAGAAAAGACACCTTATATTAGACTCGTTATTAGAAAAATAAATACTCTGAATATCTTTCTAATGATTCTTTGGGAAAATAAATCTCTGGATAATAAAAAATATATAGCTCTGTCAGAAAAAATAGATGAGATTGGCAAAATACTTGGTGGTTGGCTAGGACAGATCACCAAACAAAACTCTCCCGGCATAAAACCGAGAGAGAAATGAAATGATTAGCGGACAAAGAAGAACCGATTGTTCGGATTCCACCTGTTGTCATCGTGCCCGTTGTCGTTGTTCAACCACGACTCGGCACCATTCCCGTTGCAATTGAAAAGCCTCGGATTGCCGTCCCGGTCACGTATTGTTCGAAATCCATCTGTTCCAACTACCCCAGAATACTCTTAGGGTTGGCCTATTATTCGGCATCGTAATGCCCCAGATTTCGAACCAAGTAACTTCATTTTTTGAAGATCTACATACATCACTCTATCCGAAACCGTAATCGCGGATACTCTGGGCGTATGGATACTAATTTCGGCAGTCGGAAACCGTAATCGCCGACATATTCGCCTACTTTCCTCTGTATTTTAGCACGACTGTACCAATTTTAAAAACGAAATTAAGAATAAAGGAAAAAGGAATTAAGGGATAGAGTTAAAGTTTAAGGAATAAGAATTAAGTTACTTGCGGACAAAGAAGAACCGATTGCGCGGATGCCACCTGCCGCCAGCGTGCCCGTCGTCGTGGTCCAACCACGACTCGGCACCATTCCCGCTGCAATCGAAAAGCCTCGGAGCGCCGTCCCGGTCACGTATAGCATTCATTGCCATAACGGTCCAAGCGCCATTTTTAGGATAGTTTAGGCAAATGGAGGGGGCAAGGGCTTGCGGAATTAAGTCAAGACCAAGTTCCTGGGCTTTAACTTTGATCTCCGTATAAGTGTGAACATTTTGATCACCAAATAATTCGCTGACGGAAAAAGAAACAACTTCGTAAGAAGATTTAAGTTTTTCTTGCCAGTCTACTTTAGTAAGCAGATCGTCAATATAATCATTGGTTGTGTGGCCTTCAGCTTTGAGTTTAGCGATGGCTGTTTTGGCAGAAGTGATTTCTGGGTCAGTTTCAATAGTTTTCAAAAACACTTTTTTATCAGGAAAAGATTCGTAAATATGTTGAACCGTAGTAGGTATTTGTTGCATTACGGTGGGGTTCCAAGGACCAACATAGGCGACAGTTTTCTTCGTCAATTCCGTTGAGTCAGTGGCGATTTGATCAGACTGACAATCAAAAATAATGGGCAAATCTTCTTTTAAATCTCTTGACTTACGAACTTCGGCAATACGGGGGTCTTTATCATAACCAAAAGATTCAATGGTAGAATTAACTTCGTACAAAAAGAGAAGGTCGTCTTTGATGAGGGGTTCTTGAGCTTTGGTTTTCTTTTCAATATCCGTCATCCTTTTCATATCCGCACTTTTCTTTTTATATGTGTCGGCTTCGGGACCAAATTCTTTTAATTTCTCGTCCAGCACATCTTGAAGTAATGGTTCTACTTCCTGACGCGTAAGAACACCACGAATTTGCCCAATTTTGTCACCAGTCATTTGGATAGCAATACGGGGCTGAATAGCTTTGCCGTCTTGATTTTCGGTATAGAAAATATAAAAATCACCCATTTTATTATAATTGTCGGCAGTGCTTTTGCCTTCCACACACCAACCCGTGCCTTTAGCTTGAACAGAGTCATACAAAGCTTGAGCGTCTTTTGGATTATTTTGTTTATATTTGATCCACTTTCCTTTTATCTGCTCTTTATTTTCAATCCGAACAGCCAATGATTCACTAATCAGCTCGGCATAGAGTTTAGGGAACTTTTTAGTAAAACTGATATTATCTTTGGTTCCTTGTTCGTAGATATCCAGAATCTTAGCTAACGGAGCACGATAAACATCGGGATATGGGGCTACGGTGGTCGGTGTACGGTCTTTGAATCGGCCTAAAGTCTTGTCAAACTGAGATAGTTTAATGATGTTGCGGAAAACATAATACTTGAACCATGTGGGATAAACTGCATCGTTTGGATTAGTAAGATAATCAATCCATTGATCTAGAGAATGTTTTTGATCGGCAATAACAGTTTGAATCATCTCGGCACGGACTTCGGGCGAAATTACTTCTACCGTCTGACCAATTTCTCGAGCTACTTGTTGTTGCAATTCAAAATATGATTCGGGCACTTGCTCGGGTTTAATAAGAAAAGCGTCATAGATAGCTGGGCGAAGCATTTCCAAATTACGTTCTCTAACTCGTTCGTCGGAATTAAGAAAAATTTTCTCCAGTCGGTCCATATATGCATCCAGTCTTTCGTTCGGATCATTTGGTAAATCTTCACCGGTCAGACGTTCTTGCTTTTCCACGGCGTCAAACACTTCATCAGACTGTTGGAGATCGGGGATTTTTAAGTGTAAGGGATGTTTTTCCATATAGAGAATATTAGCAGAAAATCAATTATTTAACCAATCTTTCTTTAAAATGCCAGATTGGAGAATAATGCCTTAAACCATTTGGCATAGAATTATATTCTGGTAAAACCAAAAGATTTTACTTGATAAGGAGATGGGATTGGCTTATTAGTAACTAATTTACTCCACAATACTTCGTATTCTTCATCCGTTTTTTGATTTAAAGGAGAAATACGAGAACCTTTTATTTTCCTTTGTGATTCAATATAACCCCTGATGGCTTCATCTAAATTATTTTGCGCCACCATTGGATCATCTGAAGATTCCACAATATTAAATTCCAAAGCCACCGCATACCAAGTATCGGCTTCTTTAAAAACTATACATCTGACTGAACCCTTTTGTGTTGTATTCATAATTATATTATTGCTTATTTTAGAATATTTTGCAACTAATTGATTAATAACGAGTAAATAAAAAATCCCCGCGCTGGGCGGAGGTTCTTTATAGGAGTTATCACAAGGTATTCCCCAGAAATGATTCTAGGTGGGTGTCCTCGATACTACACCAAGGTGTAGTAAAAGTTAGACTCCCTTAAAAATTATTTAAGCTAGAAAATACCTTAAATA
>CAZAJY010000048.1:0-3527 GCA_964485905.1 uncultured Candidatus Saccharibacteria bacterium
TATAAAAGGGGACCCGGGGAGAGTTAAACCGTTTTTTTTACGGTAAGAATAATCTGCCAAAAATACATTATATCCGCTCCATTGTGTATATCCCCTGGCCAATTTCCAATTTTCCTTTTGAGCAGGGGTATAAGAATTCCAAATTAATCGGGCTCCCGGGATATATGTTTTTTCCTTGTTTGCTTTTTTAGCAGCACGGGAAGTATGAAAATATCGTGAAGCCCATGTGGGATAAATTAAAGAATCAAACCAAGCGAGGATTTTAGCCAGCAAAGGTTCATATTCGGGAGGTATAGTCATTTGAGCAACTTTGACCATATGCCACTATCATAGCTTAAATAAAGATAGTAGCAATTATGGTAAAATTAACCAATGAAAAACAAGCGATTAATGATTTTGATCATGGTAATCTTAGCCATATTTAGTCTAGCAGCTCAATCCGTAAAAGCTGAAAATACCGAAATGCACTATGTTATTTCAGGAACAAGACCTGGAAATGGAGAAAATAATGTGCCGCCCAATCTTGAAACTGGGGCAACCGGGAGCACATGTTCTTCTTCGGGGCATGGAAATATTTGTTCGATTATGATTGGCTTAGGGATCGCGTCTGATAATTCATTAAAAGCCATAGGCTATCCAAAAATAACCAATGATTTATTTATTTCTGATAAAGTGACAATATCAAGTCCAAACGATCCAAATATAAGCACCAGATGGAGTGGTGAGCAAGAATGGAGTGGAGGAGGAAGCTTTTACCATAATTTTCAATTTACCGTAGTCAATTCATATTATCCTAGTGGAATAGTTTTAATGCCTAATACTACCTACACGGTTACTATTAAAGGTGGGTCCAATGGATTAAAAGCAAAATATGAAAGCAATTACCAAGAGTATATTGCTACCTTAATTGAAGATTACTCCTTTTCCTTCGCAACTGGTAATGGAAGCACTCCTGCGCGTATTCCTACGTCAACGGTAGCGCCCACTGTTATACAACCGACCAATACTTCCGTTCCTCCGACAAATACACCCGTACCTCAAAATAATAATCAATCTTCCAACTCTAATAACGTTCAAAACAATACTTCAGATAATCAGGTTTCTCCGACTTCAACGCCTACGACGCCTGTTGGAAGTAAAAAAATATTAAAAGAACCAACTCCAACGTTGATAATAACACCAACTTCAAAACAAGTTAAAAAATCAGAGACCCAAAGTAAAAAGAAAACAAACATCTTAGAAAAAATACGAAGTTTTTTTTCTGATTTTTTTGGAAAATGGTTTAGGAAAAAAACTTAACTTCTTATAAGTGAATTAACATAAATATTATTCTAGTTTTTTCAATTTTAACATCATGTTGATTTATGTATAATGGAGTTATGAAAAGAGTGATTCTTCCTATTATTTTGGGAGTAATTTTTGCTTCTTTCGTATTACTTTCAATAAGATTTTTTATCGGTGGTGATGAAGATAATTGGATTTGCATTAATAATCAATGGATAAAGCACGGCAATCCAAAAGCATCAATGCCACAAACAGGCTGCGGAATCGTCAAGGAAGATTGGAAAATGCAAACGATTGATGAAGCGGGAATTACTCTTAAATATCCACCTGGCACAACTTACAGAAAAGAAGTAGCCAGTGATTCGGCCGGAATACATGCGATAGGTTTTTATGTGGAAAAAGGTAATATAAACGATCCATCCTATACACTCTATGGAATTTACCAGCCGAATAAAAAGGCAAACGAAAAAGATTTGGAATTGGCAAAAACTGGCATGGATCCTAAAACCATAAAAGAAGTTACGATTGCAGGTTTCAAAGGGATCGAGGGATTAATTACCGGTCCAAAGACAAGGTTTATGACCGCTATCCTAAAAGATAATTATTTACTCACGATTTCAACCATTCCTCCAACACCGGAAAACAAAACTCTTACCGATAAAATTTTGGCAACATTCAATTTTAAATAACTATTCTCTAATTTTACTTTTTCCGTAATGAATTTAGGGTGAGCGTGACGGGCAAAATTCGTTTTCTTGTTATAACTTATTGTCTCACATCAAGACTAAACGAGACAAATGAGATAATGTAAAAGAACTTTTCTTCTTCTTGTTTATTATCATTTATCTACCACCGGCCGATCAGCAATATACTGCAAGATCGGATTGGCTAATATCTTACTATTGCGAAGTATTCGACGAAAGTAACGTACGAATCCAACAAATAACATATAGCCAATCACAACACCTATTGTATTGAATATTAAGTCATTTACATCTGCGACACGAAATGTCGTGTTTGATATGAATCCCGTTATGAATTGTAGAAACTCGATAGTGACGCTCAAGAGCAAACCAGCAACGACTACTTTCTTCATGCGAAAATTCGCAACGAAAGGCAGTCCGAAGCCAAAAGGCATCATCATCAGAATGTTTAGAAACGACGTTTGTACATCCTTGAATTTCAGTGTGGCAAGTGGAATTAGATTAACACTTTTTCCAGCTGTTATTCCATTCAACATGAGGTTTGGCACAAAATGTTTTAAAAGAAGTAGTGATTGAAATTGCAGTAAGGTGTAGTCCAGAACCTTATATAAGTAAACATAGAAGATAGTGAAAAATAGCAAATACACGAGACTTTTCTTTTTCTTCAACCAAAAGTACACGGACATACCAAACCAAATTAAACCAGAAAAAACTACTGTTAATACGTTTATTACGCCGCTTACATTTTTATAATCCGTATTTTCCTTTCTCACGGTAAGAGGAATTGCTTGACCTGTTCGATTTTCTTGATTTTCACTACAGACCACAACGGTATCAGCGGTAAAACTACCGTCTTGATTTGGTCCCCTGGCTAACGTTACCCTGTTTCCTTTTTTCAAATCGGATAGAGAAACGAAGCCGGTTGAAGTTTCAATCGTTGTTTGATTAGTAAGATGAATAATCTGATTGCTGCCGTCATCGCTTCGCTTAATAGTAAACGCTTTGTTTCCCACACTTACAATCTGCCCCTTGCCACCAGTACCATCGCAGAGGTCTCCGCTTTGGGGAATTGCACTCTCGGACTGACTGGCCGCCAGTGCCACACTCATGTAACCACTAAATGTAGCCGCAGCAAGAACAACTAAAATAACTACTCGTAATACCAAATTTTTCATAAAATACATTATAACAATTTATCAATTCCTGTAACTTAAATAACAATCTAGTAACCAACCGCGAAACCTATTCAATCCAAATCCTGCCACGCCAAGACAACACCAACATAACAACCAAACTGTCAACAAGACGATGA
This sequence comes from uncultured Candidatus Saccharibacteria bacterium, assembly GCA_964485905.1. GTDB lineage: Bacteria > Patescibacteriota > Minisyncoccia > Phycocordibacterales > GWA1-40-21 > CAIJXO01. The sequence continues at coordinate 3,301 of CAZAJY010000048.1, forward strand.
GATGAATGGTTATATAAAAATCATGAAAGGTAAATGAAGTTTAAAAGGACGACCTTTTAAGAAAAGAAAAAACGACTAAAGTTGATAGAAAAAATAAAAGGTATTCTATCATTTTAAATTTTTCATAATTTCTAACTCTTTCTGACTTAGAACATTAATAATTTGTTCATCAGTAATCTTTCCTTTCAAAGATAAAACAACAAGGGCAATAAGACGGGTTAGTTTTT
>CAZAJY010000049.1:0-3245 GCA_964485905.1 uncultured Candidatus Saccharibacteria bacterium
ATTTCATAACACTTCTATTCTATCAGAAGTGTTGCACTTACTTATTGAACTCTAGATCACATCCCCTTCTTTTTTAAGAAAAGACGGACGAGGCGAAGATCTTCAAAGGAACAATTGAGTTTTTCTTTTTCTAAAATTTTCATAATTGGGGTTAAACGTAATTCCCGATTATCGCCATAAATATCATTAAAAACTCGCCAAATTTTTTTGAATTTTGACGATGGAATTTCATTTTCCAAATTTCTAATATCTAATTTTGGATCTTCATCTAATAATTTTTCTAAATGATCAAAAATAGTTTTTATGCCAACTCCTTTTGCGCCCGCAATCTCATTTAAATTCATTCCCGCCTCCAAATATTTTCTAGTTTCTTCATAAGTGGAGATTTTTACTTTTTTTATTTTTCCACTGGCCGTCCTCTCCGGCGATATTTTTTGCAAGAACTTTCTTTGTTTTTCTTCTTTATCTTCTTCAGTTAGTGACAACATCTCCGCCAAATGTTTATTAGAAATTTTCTTTAATTCTTCATCAAAATCCAAAACCTCACCACGCACTTGCGTGGCGATATCGTTCAATCCCAATAAAGTTAATCCTTCTAAAGAACGGACTCGTGATAAAGCCACATAACCCATTCCCTTTTCAAAAGATTTAGACAAATCCACCTCAATAGCATCCAAACTCATTCCCTGACTTTTATGAACTGTAATAGCCCAGGCCAAACGCAAAGGATATTGACTGATGGTAGCCTTGGGTTTATTTTCTTCTTCAATTATCCAATTCATCGGCTTAACATCAATATTTTTTCCACGCAAAGTCTGAACAACTGGACCTTCATAACTAAAGCTTACTACTTTTCCTAAAGTTCCATTGACATAACCTTCTTCAAAATTATTTTTAACAAACATCACTTTTGCTCCGATTTTTAATTTTAAAATTTCTGGTGCCAAACAACTTCTTTTTAAAGAATCGACTAAAGGCCGACTACCCTTGCCTTCCATTTGATATTCTCTCTGTTGTCCATTAAGTTTAGCCAACTCTCTATTATTAATTTCATCTACATCTATATTATGTGTATGTAATCTCGTCGGCTCACACAAAGGCTTCGCCTTCAAAGGCGAAGCCTTTGTGTGTCGAGACATAAGATGTTTCATTCCATCATCTGATAGTCTATTACAACGAATTTCATTTAAAACTTTCAGAAAAGCCGAATCAGTTTGACGGTGTTGTTCTTCTAAATAACAAATTTTAAAATTAGCTTCTTTCCAAATTTCAGCTTCATAAGCAAATTGAGCCAAAGGTTCTCCGGAGCGAGCAATTGGTGGTAGTTGAAAAAAATCTCCACACAAAATCACCTGCATTCCCCCAAACGGCAGTAGACTATTTTTCATATACTGACAAATTTTGTTAATTAAGTCTAAACGAAAATGATGAAGCATCGAGACCTCATCTATTATCAAGACTTGAGTTCGGTCAAAACGACTTTTTAAATATTTTCGTGTTTTTAATTCTTCCAAATCAAATTTATTTAAATCATCTTTTATACCCATTCCGGTCCAAGAATGAATCGTCGTTCCGCCCATATGCGTCGCGGCAATACCGGTGGAAGCGGTAATACCAACATCAACATAATTATCTTTTAAAAAATTAATGTATTTATTCAAAACAAAAGTTTTTCCACTCCCGGCTGGCCCGGTCAAAAAAACATTATGTCCCAATTTCAAAATTTCTAATGCTTCAGCTTGTGTCATGGGTTTCATTCTAACATATAAAAATTAAAAGAGGCGGGCGATTTCTCAATCGCCCGCCACGCCCTAGACTCGATCACCCTACTCAGCTTTTAAGACCGGCTGAGAAGACGGTTCTGGTTTGGGTACGATCATCGGTCGACGCTTTACCGTTCCAACCGTACCGACTGAGCCACCTTTGGAATTGATATCCAACTGTAAAGCGAAAACTCCTTCTCGTGATTCCCCGGTCACGACTGAACTTCTGGCCAACGTTGGTTGGGTGAAGTCGTGTCGTAGTCTTTCCCACCATGTTGCTCGTCGCCATTTTTCCAGATCACCGCGGTTCAGGACTTTCGACCCAGAAACCAAACTAGAATTAGGACGAGTGTCTCTCAAGACCAGTATCTTGACGTCGCCCATTTGAGTCAGTTCCTGGAAGATGGCAAAGGTCTTTATGGCAATGGGTTCAGTATTACCCATACCATCGTTAGAGAAACTACTCTTGGGAACATAGACATGCCCGTCCGAGACAAGTTTGTCTTCCTTCCTGAGAGACTTTGAGTTCAGACAATAATGATGACTCATTCTGCACCCCTTTCTTCTTTGATGACCGAAAACTTATATCCATCCATAAGCTTAACTCTTTTTCAAAAAAATGCAATAAAGGATACCCACATAAAATAACTTGGTCACCCCACCAAGTTCGCGATAGCGAACTTGATTCAAATATAATTACTAACAAAAGAAAGTTTGATATTAAAAATTAAATAGCAAAAGAGGACACGACCGGAATGTCGTGTCCCCTGCCCTTTCTGTTTTGTGCAGATCTCTTTCACCTACCTGAAGAACCATGGAATTACGAGGAGGGATGTAAAGACAGCGTTCACTCCTCCATACAGGCGGTCTTCAAGCGTCCACTTCTTTCCCGAAAGAAAAAAGAGGAAATTTGCCAGAAGAAAACCTGAACTTGGAATGATTGGGCTACTTGCTGGTGCTTTCCATGTCATGACAACAAACGGAATACCAGCAATTACCGTTGTCATAATTGACATTATCATTGCCCACCTTGGACCCATGGTTAACCAGAGAACGATACAGACCACCACGAGAATCGTGATGACTGTATCAAGGCCAGACCACTGGAAACTTCCCTTGAGTAAGAGAATTAGAGCTGTTAATGCAGATCCGACTCCGTATACCATTGGTACAGCTGGATTCGCTCCCTGTTTCAGGATAGAAAATCCTGTGATCCAAGCCAACGTCGACCACAATGCAAAAGTCGTCAACGACACACCTTCGCCGGTACCCACGGCTACCGAGATAACCATGTATATGTAAGCGAGAGCAGCAACGACAACACTCAGGACTCCAAGAGTTTTCTTCATTCGACATCCTCCGTGTAAAGATCGGGTTAAACAAAACCGCTCCTTTTCCTATCTATATATAAATATAGCATATTCAAATTTAAAAGTCAAGCAAAATGACGGCGAATTCAACATTGAAGTGCAACACTCCATG
>CAZAJY010000050.1:0-3189 GCA_964485905.1 uncultured Candidatus Saccharibacteria bacterium
ATTTTATTTTACGGGGTCATTCCCGTGATTTATCTCGAGCTTCGTCGAGAGAAGATGGGAATCCATCCCCTTAGACGGGGGGTCTGACCTTAAGGAGTCCATTATTAATTTCTATTCACACAACCGCCCCGTCCATCAGAATGTTCACCCCACCTTGGTTTTGAATAAGGCGGGGAAGTAAAAGAAAACTGGAAGTCGCCTTTTTTATTTGGATATCTTTTGTGTTATTATATAAAAATAATTTTATGTTAAAAGAAGATAATAATCATGCTTTTATAGATGGAGCCAATCTACATAGAGGTATAAAAAGTTTAGATTGGAAATTAGATTATAAAAGATTTCGTATTTGGCTTAAAGAAAAATATGGTGTTGATAAGGCATATATTTTTATTGGACTTATCCCCAAAAATAAAGACTTGTATACTTATTTACAAGAGTGTGGTTTTACTTTGATTTTTAAAGAGGTTGTATACGACGTAGATGGTAAGGCAAAAGGAAATTGTGATGCAGATCTGGTTTTAAAGGTTGTACAAGATGTTTATGAAAATATATTTAATAAAGCCTTAATTGTTTCTAGTGATGGAGATTATTCTGGTTTGGTAAAGTTTTTGATAAGCAAGTCAAAATTAGAGGGCATATTATCTCCATCTACAGAAAAAAAGTGTTCTATTTTATTAAAGAGAACAGAAGCTCGCATTTCTTATATTAATGATCAAAGAAATATATTGAGTATCTAAAAAGAAAAAGCCCCCGGTGAGGACGGAACCTCACAAGGGTCTTTTTCGTGGTTATACAGATATTATATACCACCTATAATTTATTGCAAGGGACTTTACAGTTAATCATATGAGGTGACATTCTGATAGGGTTGGGGTGACAAAAGTTAAGCGACTTCGTGAGGTCGGACCTCCTGACAATTCTTGTAATGTGGAATCCATTCCTTTTGACGGGAAAAGGTCTGACTAAAAATGAGAATATTGAATAGTGAATGCTTGCCCGACTAAAATTTATTCGTATAAAATTTGGTGGGTTGAATATAAAAAAAGAGGGGAAAGGTCAGACCTTGAGGAGTCCATCGACTTTGCTTAATTCTCTGGATGGACTTCGTGATGGACTTCACTTCATGAGGTCCGACCTCCTGACAAAAGTAGCTTGCAAATGCAGGCTATTTTCCTGTTTGTATTTTAATTTACCAAGGTCAGACCTTTGTAAGTGCATACCAGTTATTTGACAGAATTTATGGTATCATGATACTATGTATTATATGAAATACAAAAGAAAACAAGATATAGTTAGTGTTTTAGAACCAAAAAGGGCATTAGTCATATATGGTCCAAGGCGAGTTGGTAAGACAACTATGCTTGGGGAGTATATAAAAACCCAATCTGGAAAGGAAATTTTCTCATCAACTGGTGATGACATTAAGTTAAGAAATATTTTTCAGTCTGAAGACCGAGATCAGATTTTAGATTTTGCTCGGTCTTATGATTTGATTGCAATAGATGAAGCCCAATTTATTCCTTCTATTGGGCTAGGAACAAAAATGATGGTTGATGCCTTCCCAGAGAAAAATATTATTCTTACCGGATCATCATCACTTGATTTATCAAATAAAATCGGCGAACCTTTGACTGGCAGACATTTTACTTTGACTTTATTGCCATTTTCCCAGGGAGAAATGGATGCTAGTCGTTTTGAAATTGAAGGTGAATTAGAAAAGTTTCTTATTTATGGGTCATATCCAGAAGTTTTAAACGAACCTGATGTTGAAAAAAAGAAGAAAATTTTAATGGAGTTAGTTGCTTCATATTTATTTAAGGACGCCTTGGCTCTCGAAGCAGTGCGTTCGCCAGATACTCTTTTGAATATTGTGAAGTGTTTGGCTTTTCAAGTTGGCAGTGAAGTTTCTATCAACGAGGTAGCCAAAACAGCTAAAACTGATGTAAAAACTACTGCTAAATATATTGATTTGTTAGAAAAAATGTTTATTATAAAAAAAGTCCGTGGTTTTAGTCGTAACTTGCGAAACGAAATATCTAAAAAAGCTAAGTATTATTTTCTAGATAATGGGGTCCGCAATGCTATTATTTCGCAATTTAATAATTTATCTTTGCGTGATGATGTTGGCGCCCTATGGGAAAATTTTATTTTTATGGAATTGGTGAAAAAAAGCAATATTTCCGGAGCTTTTGATAATTATTATTTTTGGCGAACACATACAGGACAAGAAATAGATATCATTAAAGAGTCCAATGGCATTCTAACTGCTATTGAATGCAAGTGGTCAGCGGGAAACAAGCAAGTTCCGTCTTTATGGAAGGAAGCATATCCCAATACTAGTTTTGAAATAATAAATCGTAGTAACTATTTGGATTTTATTATTAATTAATTTTGTAAATGCAGAACCGATGGATCCCATATAAAGTCCAATCGGATTTCGTGAGGTCGGACCTCCTGACAAAAGTAGCTTGCAAATGCAGGCTATTTTGTTTTTATTTTAATTTACCAAGCGACTTCGTGAGGTCGGACCTCCGACTACTTGAGGAGTCCATCGACTTTGCTTAATTCTCTGGATGGACTTCGTGAGGGACTTCACTTCATGAGGTCGGACCTCCTGACAAAAGTAGCTTGCAAATGAAGGCTATTTTGTTTTTATTGGAGAGCGATGTCCGAATACCTCGTCAGTTCAACTGCGAGGTTGAGGACACGCGCTGTGTTCTGAATGGTGTGCGACCTAATTTTCTTGAGCAAAGCGATTAGAAAATGGAAGTGCCCTTGTGGCATACCATTCATATTCCAAAAAAACAGCCAAGGTTTTGTGTGCCTAATACCTCGTCAGCTTTGCTGCGAGGATAGGACACACAAACTGTTTTATTTTATTGTGGTCATTGCGAGAGTAATCTCGTGGCAATCCAGTATTTTAGATGGTTTGTCCGCCCGGATGAATCCGTTCGGACGGGCTTCGTCACAGACTCTTCGCAAAGACGGAAATTATGAGCTTCGTAATTTAGAGTTTCAAGGAGCTGTCCGTTGTAAATATAATTAAGATTAATTTTAAATCAGCGTGCGGTACTCCGCACGCTGATTTTGGTTTTTTTATATTAGAAAAATGTTATCATGGGAGTATGGTAAAAAATAACCCTAAAGAAAAATCTCGGGCAAGAAAATTAGTGCTTCTTGATGTCCACG
>CAZAJY010000051.1:0-3081 GCA_964485905.1 uncultured Candidatus Saccharibacteria bacterium
ATTGGCTGACGCCTTTAGAAGCATGGAGTGTTGCACTTCAATGTTGAATTCGCCGATAAAAAGCTTGACTTTTTTGATTAAATATGCTAAGCTTATAAATGGACTAACTGCACTTTAAAACAGTGCCTGGCCTAGCAGATTCTAGGAAGTAAGTAAGACGGGAAAGGTGGTAGGAGAAGATGAGTGACAGGACGATAGGTAGCAGATTCTGGATTGACTGGAAATTGGTGTGGTCAGTCATTGGCGGGGTAGTAATCCTCGCCCTTCTGACAATACTGATCTGGTTTGGGGCCTGGGTCCGCCATGTGGATCGGCACGAACTTGGCTTCAGCTACGATCGGATGACTGGGCAGATCGAGATACTCAAGCGTTACGGCTGGTGGATCAGAACGCCGATTCGGTATTCGGTCCACACGATCGACATGCGACCGTATCAGACGACGCTCAGTGCTAATCAACGTATCTTGAATGCCAAACTCGTTCGCTTCGACCCGAAAGGATTGGAGACGTTTGTGGAATGGCACGGAAGGAATGCGGGCGACAATCTGCCCAACCTTCTTGAGATCCTGAAGTGTTACGCCTTTGATCGGGCGGAGGGTCGAGATTGTCCGTTCCTTGAGGTGGTGAGTGAGATCGCTCCTTCACAAGGGGTGCTGAATTTCAAACCACGTTTTGAAAAGGAAGAGGCGGTGAAGAAGGAATGAAGGAGATCAAGTTGTTCCTTCGGAAGCCCTGGATCAAGAAGCTTCGCCTTGTTTTGCGAGTCATCTTCTTGATATGGCTTGCTTTTCTGAACTACACTGAGCCAACGCAAGTTGGTGTCGCCCGAAATTGGTTTACGGGTGACATGTGGTTGCAGAAGGGTGGAGGCTGGCACTTCACAGTGCCGTGGACATGGGTAGCCAGGATTGATACTCGGCCAGTGAGAGTTTCAGTTCCTTCGGCCGGTCATGGATACAGCGCCAAGCTGGTCCAATTTGACCCTGATAATTGGAAGGAGTTCATTCAGGTGGAGGGTTGGCGTTACTGGTGGTGGTCCAATCGTTTCTCGTTCAACTTCGGTTACAAGGAGGAGCACCGTGGAATGAAGGATATACTACGTGGCCATGCCTACGGGGCCAAGCAGTATTACTTCGTGAAGCTCGTCAGTGAGTACGAGCACAAGTAGAGAGGACAAAGTGCGGGTGTCCGATGTGAATGCGAAAGCAAACACATCGGCCCCGCGCTTTTTAAATTGTTTTTTAAATAGATTTGTCGTAAAATTAATTTCATGCTAGTTTATTGGGCAGGGGTTTCTTGCATAAGGTGAGAGACCGGTCCAGAAGGAGACGAGGCACATGTCAAAGGGTCGGGTGAAGAGGCGTGGCAAGCATCGTTCCAATTTCAACGGCGGTAACCCCTGGAAAAAGAGAGGGGGAAAGAAGAAGAGGTTGTAGCGAAGGGTCAAGTGCGTGGAGGGCGTGGGGGAAAGGCATGAGCCAACCCCCCCCGCCCATCCCGCGCTTTTTTAATACCCCAAAAATGTGTTAATATTTATGAGATATGTTAATTCGTAAAATTACAGATTTATATAAAAAATTTGAAGTCTATATTTCTGTGATCGGTTTTTCTTTTGGTTTGATTATGACTTTTTTGACTTTGACGCGAGTGGATATGTTTATGGAAAATTTTTGGATTATAATCAACTTATTAATTGTGGTCTTCACAATATTTGCTCTAACTTTCTATGAGAATCACTTAAAGAAAAGAAATCTACCAAATACCGGCGAAAGTCTTTTTAGTTTTTTATTACCCCTTTTTATACAATTTGCCTTCGGTGGCCTTTTCGCAACCTATTTTGTATTTTATATTCGGAGTTCGTCTTTATCTGATAGTTGGCTTTTCTTATTAATTTTATTAGTTTTATTAATTGGCAATGAAATTTGGAAAAAGCACTATGAACGATTAACTTTTCAAATTAGTGTTTTGTTTACTTCTTTTTATTTATTTTTTATTTTTCTATTACCAGTTTTGTGGCACCGTTTGGGCGCGGATCTGTTTTTAGCCAGTGGAATTCTGAGCTTAATTATTATTTTTTTATTCACTCTCTTACTCCGGAAATTTGCTCTAGAGAAATTTAATAGTAGTCATAATTATTTGAAGACTAGTATTGTTGGAATATTTTTAGCTATGAATATAATGTATTTTACAAATATTATTCCACCCATTCCTCTATCTTTAAAAGAAGCTGGCGTTTATCATAGTATTGTAAAAGTCAGCGGTGGCCAATATCAAGCTAAGGGGGAAGATAAAAGCTGGTTTGATTATTTTGTTCACTATCCAGTTTTTCACAAGGTGGTGGGAGAGCCGGTTTATGTTTTTTCGGCAATTTTTTCGCCAGTAAAATTTGCCACCCAAATTATTCATCAATGGCAATATTATGATGAAGTAAAGAAGATTTGGGTAGATTCAAGTAAAGTTGTTTTGCCAATTACTGGTGGGCGGGAAGAGGGTTATAGGACTTATTCCTCAAAGTCGGCCGTTTCGCCTGGTTTATGGCGGGTAAAGGTCATGATTTCTTCTGGTCAAATTTTAGGTAAAATTGGCTTTCGAGTGGTAAATGTTTCTAATCGTGCTATACTAATAGAGTCGTTAATTTATTAGCTTTATTAATTTAATTAATTTTAAATATATGGCAGAGAAAAAAGTGTCAGCATTTATGCAACCAAAGAAGTTGAGTGCCGAGTTGGAAGCCGTTGTTGGTAAAGGTCCAATGGCAAGATCAGAGATTGTAAAGAAGCTTTGGGTTTATATCAAGGGAAATAATCTTCAAGATGCTACTGATAAGAGAATGATTAATTGTGATGATAAGCTTTCAAAGATTTTTGGTGCCAAAGTTCATATGATGAAAATGGCTGGTTTCATTTCCAAGCATATTTCCTAAACAAAAAATAAGTAAACAAAAAATCCGCTTTAAAGGCGGATTTTTTGTTTTAGATAATTAATTGCAGGACGAACCTGCGAATAATTATGCTTTAGTTACATTAACAGCTGCAGGACCCTTTGGGGTATCTTCAGTGTCAAATGAGACAGCATCTCCTT
>CAZAJY010000052.1:0-2786 GCA_964485905.1 uncultured Candidatus Saccharibacteria bacterium
TTGGATTGCTTGGATTGCTTGTTTCATTTCTTGGACTGCTTGTTTAATTTTGTCATCTAAATACATTGTTTCTTCTCCTTGTTAGAAGGACCAGCTGAGTCCTGCCCCATAGATTGGTTTTGTTTCCCTCTCATCCTTCAAGGATTCGAGAGGACCCATCAGTTCCAAGTACGCCCTAATCGAGAGGGTTTTGTTTATCTCCCGACTTAATGTCACTGATGCGCTCCCATTGAAACCAGGGGCACATCCGTAGGGACCACATCGTCATAAACGCCGTAGAGTTGCGGCGATATGGATAACTTTTCATTGATCTGAAAACTGTGTCTGAGCCCGACATAGAATGCCATACCGTCCCAGGCGAGAGAGCTGGTAATGGTAAAGCTTTCAACCCTTATGAATGCAGTAATGGACTCCAGAGGACCGGAAACCTCAAGATAGGTAAAAATTGTATCCCCATCGTTAAAGTTTCCAATATTTTTGTAGTCCCAGTAGGATATACCTGCAGTGACCTCCGATTCACCGAAGGTTTTTGTCAAAAAGGCGGTGAAGTCGACTTCGCTGGCGAATCCATTGTTTGTATCCAGCAGTTGTCTGCCTAACTCGCCGTTAGTCCAAATATTAAACCCTCCTTCTGGATTTTTTGCTGTCCATGACGTTTGAAAAGATGGTTCCGGGTACGACAGTATGTTGTTTGGCGCATGGTACCTATTCTTTGCGTCCAGGTCTAATGAGTAGTCCCACGATTGATTTTTTTCCTTGGCAACTACTGAAATAGTAATGACCAAAACGATAATTGTAGCTACTATCTTCTTCATGAGTCTTTCCTTTCTTATGCTGATTGTTTTTGGAACCAACTCTCAAATTCCTGATTGTTAAATGGAATTATCTCTACGAAACTATCAATACTCATTTCAAATAGTCTGGTGAGCTCTCTTCGACATTGAGCACAGGAACTTATATGGTCCCAAATTTCCTGCTGGGTTTCGGGAGTCTTATCAAAGATTCCCATTAGAATTTCCCTTAGATGTCTTGCGATGTCGCACATGGTATTACCTCCCTGTTTCACTAGAATTTTATTCGCAGAGCTAAGATGAATTTTACTTATTTCAACTTATTTCTGGAAGTCGCTGTATGTTTTATGTTTAAAAATTGTAACTCAGATGAGTTTCAATTGTAAGTTGGATGTTTGTAAAAATTGTTGCCTGTTTTCACTTTTAAATCTTTCTGTTGTTGTGGCTTTGCGTATAAACTATAACTAACTGCTTCGAACTACAACATAGACTTTCTTTCCGAGCAATTCTTTCGGAGCATCAATTTTTGCACCATTACCAAACTTAGTGACTGTTTTTTCAAAAATCAAATCAAAATTATCACTAAATTCTATTTTGCCTTTCTCTAATTTTATGTTTCTTACCATATATACTACAATATACATGTATATATAAACATTTAGGTGATGCATCACCACAAAGAAGAAGTATATACATTCATATACTCTCACATGACAAAACATCCAAACAAAGAATTTAGAAAATTGGTAAAGGATATTCGTAATCCAAAAAAGAAAAAAGAAATATATCATCCTCAGGAAAAAAGAAAAATAACTTGGTCAAAGTATAATTTGTCGAAGATAAATGACTTGAAAGAAATTTCAATTTTCATAAGAGAAACTGTTAACAAAATAAAAATCAAGGAAGAAAATAAAACTGGAAGACCGTCGACAAATATGAGATCCTTAGTAAAAGCTATCTTGTTTTGTGAAGCGATTGGTTTGCCAGAAAGACAGGCTCAAGGTTATTTAGAACTTCTAGGACCATTTTTAGGAATTCATGAAAAGCTCGACGACAGAGTTATAGGAAAATCATATTCAAATCCTAAAATTGCAATTATATTAAATCGAATTTTTGAAAAAACCAAATCTTCCGACGGTGTTTTAGGCGGAGATGGAACTGGACTCGAAAGGAGTAGGAAAGAGAATTACGAATCAACAAAGAAAAGATTAGCTGGACAATATATGACTTCGATTGTTGACTCTCGAGAAATTGTTCAGGCTTTCGATATTTCTGGAACACAAGAGTGCAGAATAATGCACGAACTGATTAAAAATGTTAAAGGGAAGAGCCTTTGTCTCGACGCTGGTTTTAATGATAGGAATTTAGTCAGAGAAATTTCTGAACTTGGAATGACGCCTTTTGTTTTTCCAAAATGTAATAATAATATCAATGGAGATGTTTACTGGCAAAAAATGTATTTGAATTTTTATTACAAAACGTTGGATTGGTTAATTGAATATCATCAGCGAAATCATACTGAAAGTTTTCATTCAAGTTTCAAGAGGGTTTTTGGTATTTTGACAAAGCTAAGACTCGACGCTAAGTTTGTTCAGGTTTGCGCAAGAATTATAATTCATAATCATCGAAGAATTTTGTATTTTGAGTGAGGAGATTAGTTTATACGCAAAGCCCATTCACAAAAACACAATATAAGGTAAATAATCGTCAACCAAAACCCAAATAAAACTCTCCCACCTTAAAATCCCTATACAAAAACCCCTACAAAAAATCATCGCCAACTTCGGACACCGTATTTTTGAGGAATAGACCTGATTAGGGTCGGCTACTTTAGTTTGTTTGGGGTGGGGGAGAGATTAGTACCTGCTAACAGGTCGTGATGGTCGTGGTAAATTTGCTTTGCTCTTTTGGCTTGATGGTCGTGTGTTTGTTTTTCTGTAACTTGTTGAGTTGGTTAAAAATGTACACGGGCGAGGACGGAGGGGGCACACGGAG
>CAZAJY010000053.1:0-2609 GCA_964485905.1 uncultured Candidatus Saccharibacteria bacterium
GTTTTTCTTTTTTCGGCTCCCCCACGGGGGATCCGCCGAAAAAAAGAAAAAAACAAATATTCGGCTGGGCATAATACTATTAATCTAACGAATCGTGATTAGACTTTGCTTAGCTAAGCGTAAGGTCTAACTTTTTCAGAGTAGCAAATCAGGATTCCGCAAAGTTCTATGGAAGATTTAGCGGAATAAGTCAGTCATAACTCTTGTAAAATTAACAAATCGGAATTCCCGAAAGTTCCGGGGTAGATTTACGGGAATAAGTTAGTCATAACTCCTGTAAAATTAACAAATCAGGATTTGAGAAAGTTTGGGCAAATGTTTGCTCAAAGAAATCGGGGTTTATTTATCTAACTTTACCAAAACGGTTTTTGACTATCTTCGGCCGAAAGAACGGTCAAAGAAATCAGCCCTAATTTATTTAATGTTAACAAGATGTAATTAGAGAAACTTCTACCTAAGAAATGACCCCTAGATTTAGTCATTATCTCTTTAATATTAAACAAACGAGTTTGGACAAAGTTTAGCTAAAGGTTTGGTCTAAGGTTTTTAAGGAAAGGCCAATAAATTTTTATATTTCTAGAATAACAAATCGGAGTTCACAAAATTTACGGGGTGAGTTTATGGTAATTAGTGATTAAAAAGCCCTTATATTTTAAAGTATCGGAATAAACGTAAATGCACGTGCATATTTACGTTTATTTTTAAAATGACTATTTTAATTTTAATAAACGGCTCTACAGGAAACTACAGGTTAGATTTACCTGTAGATTTGAGTAATATTTTGGCTAATTTTTAGGAAGAGAAAAGCGGGGCGGATTGTCTATCTGTGGCTTCTCATTTTAGCGTCAGCTTATCGCCTCTCAAGGTAGTGCCTCTGGCCTCCACTTTGACTGTCGCAAGCCATCAGACGCTGTCTCTTCTCTCAGCCGATAGATAATCTAAGGCGACGTTATCAGGGCTATTTAATAATCAGTCGCTACATTTAATTTTATGACTATAGAAGTCAAATCAAATTGGACAGGTTCGGAAAGTACTTCGAATCTTGTTCGTAAACAAATTGCGAAACGTTGGGGTGAAGACGAAGCTAAACGTTATAATCCTTACGAGAATTGTTTAACGTTTAAAAGCTGGCTCAAAAACGGCTATGTCGTTCGTAAGGGCGAAACAGCCATTCGGTCTTTCATCTTTATTGAGAAGAAAGATAAGAAAACTGGAGCGGTGATAGAAAAGCGTCCGAAAACGATTTATCTTTTCTACGAGAAACAGGTTGAGCTTCAGGCTTAACAAATTTAGGAGCTAACTCTTCGGGGTTGGCTCCTTTTTTTGTATAGGCAATCAAGGATATATTTTATGTCTCTTTTTCAGCTAATCTTAGAAGCCAGTTTTTTTGACTTTCAGGCAAATTTATGGGATTATGAAGAAAAGATAAAATATATATAAATAAAAAATAAAGTCTAAAATATGGCCAGCAAAGAATTGAATCTAAATATGACCAAAGAGCAAGAACGCTCCGAATTGCATCGTGCCATTTGGCAAATCGCTAATGATTTACGTGGTAGTGTAGACGGTTGGGACTTTAAACAGTATGTATTAGGGATGCTCTTTTACCGTTTCATTAGTGAAAATTTAACTAATTATATCAACGCCGATGAACGACGTGCTGGCAGAAAAGATTTTAATTATGCTTCGCTTTCTAATAAAGAGGCTGAATTTGGCCGAGCTGATACCGTCAAAGAAAAAGGCTTCTACATTTTGCCAAGCGAACTTTTTATCAATGTTCGCAAGAATGCTCGAAACGACGCCAATCTAAACGAAACTCTTACTGCCGTTTTTCGCAATATTGAAAATTCAGCAAAAGGTGCAAACAGCGAAGATGACCTTAAGGGCTTATTTGACGACCTTGATGTTAATTCCAATAAAATAGGCGGTACGGTAGAAAAAAGGAATCAAAGACTTACGAAGCTTTTAGAAGCAATTGGCGACCTGCGTCTTGGCAACTACTCGGACAATACTATAGATGCTTTTGGTGACGCATATGAATTTTTAATGACAATGTATGCCTCAAACGCTGGAAAGTCTGGTGGTGAATTTTATACTCCGCAAGAAGTTAGCGAACTTCTAGCAGAAATTACAACAGTCGGGAAAAAAGAAGTGAATAAGGTTTATGACCCAGCTTGCGGTTCGGGGTCATTACTTCTTAAATTTGCCAAAGTTCTCGGCAAAGAAAATGTTCGACAAGGTTTTTACGGACAAGAAATTAACCTGACAACATATAATCTCTGCCGTATTAATATGTTCTTGCACGATATAAATTATAATAATTTTGATATCGCTCTTGGTGATACCCTAATTGACCCAAAACATTGGGATGAAGAGCCATTTGACGCTATTGTTTCTAATCCGCCATATTCCATTAATTGGGAGGGCGATAGCAACTCACTCCTCATAAATGATCCTCGTTTTTCTCCTGCTGGGGTATTAGCTCCAAAAAGCAAGGCTGATTTAGCTTTTACTATGCATATGCTCTCGTGGTTGTCTACGAGCGGAACGGCGGCTATCGTCGAATTTCCAGGCGTTCTTTATCGTGGTGGAGCAGAACAAAAAATTAG
>CAZAJY010000054.1:0-2602 GCA_964485905.1 uncultured Candidatus Saccharibacteria bacterium
TAATAATGATAATCTTTTTGTTTAATAATAGTGAAGGCTCGATATAATTGCTCAATTAAAATTACGCGCGCTAGTTCATGGGGAAAGGTTAGTTTGGATAATGAAATTTTAGGATAGGCTTCGAATAATTCAGGATCAAAGCCCAAAGAACCAGCAATCACGAAAATCAAAGGTTGAGTAATATTCTTCAGAGTCTCGGCAAAAACATAGGAATCCATTTCTTCGCCCTCCTCGGATAATAAAAAAATTAAAGCTTCAGATTTCTTTTCTAAATAAACCTTTAATTTTTCAGCCTCCTTCTTTTTGACTTTATTGTGAGTGGCCTTACTAAAAGGCTCAGCTTTTAATTCTTCAATTTTAATTTTAGCATAGGGTCGAAAACGCTTTAGGTATTCCTCACTAGCGGCTTGCCAATGTTTCTCTTTTAATTTACCCATGGCTAAAATGGTAATGTCTAACATAAATTTATTTAAATACTTGAGCTTGAAAAACACTAATTTCTACACCCGGATCATTCTGATAGCAACCTGCTTCTAAGCCAGCCTTTTGAACACATAATTGATTTAAAAATTCTTCTAGGCTCCAGCTGGTCTCTAGGGCGACCTGAGGCAGAAAAACTCCGCCCTTTAAACCTTTTTGAATAATTACGCCATCTCGACCTAATTTAATCTGTCGCCAATCAGTAATTTTTTGTGGTGGGCTCAAAACACTAATTTCATATTCTAAATCAGTTAATTCATTAACCGCAACTGGTGAAAAACGAGAATCCTGAGCGGCTGCTTTAATGGCCATGGCTTGCACCACCTGCCAGAGTGGTTGATCAGCCACAATTTCACCAATACAACCGCGCAATTCTCCTTTCCTATGTAGAGTAACGAAGGCGCCCTGAATAGCCTTCAGTCGTTCGTCTTTAATATCAAAACTGGGAATTACCCGATTGGTAATATAATTATTAATTGTTTCCTGAGCAATATTGAGTAAAATGGTCTGTTCTTCTCTATTTAAACTATCTTCAGAAGATTGAATATTCCCAGTGAAAATAATTGCACCATAACCTACCACCCGTTTTTTATCACCTAGCAAAAAATCACCACTATTTTGGTAATTTAGAATCTGAGCTGATAAATTCAGTTTCTTAGCTAAAAACAAAGCGGTTTTTACTCCTTCCAGGCCGCAAAGAATGGTTTCTTCGCCCTGAGTCGAATCAAGAGCAGTCTGAGAGTGTTCGATGAGACCAGTTAAATCTAATTTAGTTATTAAATCTAAAGTTTGTTGATCAATTTTTTGAGCCAAGGCCGGTGGCGGATAATGAGACATGTCTGAACTAATAACTACCAAATCACCAGGTTCTAATTGTTGAGCTAAAATTTCTCCCAAAGTTTGATAATCCTGATCACTACTGTTACCAAATAGTAAAGGCACAATTTTAAAATCTGATCCCAGAACGACCTGCAGGAAAGGTAATTGTACTTCCAAAACATGATCCTCGCGATGACTGGACGAATCTAATTTAATAATCTTAGTCGCCTCAGCTAATTCTTCAGCCTTTTTAGTATCAACTCGAACCAATCCCAAGGGTGTTTCCCAGGCTTCATTATTATCCACCGCCAAGCCAGAAAAATAATTACGATGCGAATTGCCAATTAAATAAACTCGCTTAATTTTTTGACCAGCTAGCGATTTATAGGCACTAGCCGCCACACTGGCGCTATAATCATAACCGGCATGAGGTACAATCATGATTTTTATCTCTCCTGCTATTTTCGGCTGAACAGTTGTTTCTAGATAATTAGCCACCACTCTTTTTAATTCACTTTTTTCAGCTGGATAAAATTGACCATCAAAAGACATAGAATGAATTGTTTTGGGTAACGTAAAAAACCACATATATTTTCGGCCTAATAAAACAACCAACAAAGTAAGTAGGACTACTAAAACTATTCCACTAATAATTAAAATTGGTTGTTTTTTTAGCTTCATATCGTTATTATATTATAACACAAAATCAATCATCCTTATATTTCCCCTAACTTTTTCTATTAGTCTTGACAAAAATAAATAAATATATTAATATAAACAGAAAACTAAATTAGAAAAACCAAAATAAGGAGGAATCATGAAAAATCTATCTTTGATCAATCAGTACTTTGAAAAGCTTTTGGAAAAAGCTCAGCAAGTTGATGATGTAGAATTTATCTTCGACCATCTCTATGCCCTGGGCATTTCCCTATCCTTGGAGGAAAAAGTGGAGGCTAAAAAAATTGAGGAATTTCTTAATACTCTACCCAATACCATTATGCAGGCGATGGGGATAGACAACTTTGCCAGAGAAAAACAAAATGTTCTGAACATTCTGGAACCAATCTTTTTCCCGGAGAATTTCTCGTAATGTACCCTGGATAACCACCGCCACACTCCGGGTTACTCTGAAAGAATCTTGGGCGATTTAAAATCATCCCTGATCCAAGCGCTAACCCTGTAATAAAAAGGGCTGATAAAACAAAACAAGGCCAATATTTCGCCTTGTTTTTTATTTACATTTCTATAAATTTACCAACTGCCGCCAGATCCGCCGCCGCCAGATCCGCCGCCGCCGAAACCA